>CASFLY010000069.1 GCA_949295645.1 uncultured Bacteroidales bacterium
GGTATGAACCTTATGGAAGCAAAGGACAGACTTAAGGAATTTGCATTGCGACTATCCTGCGGTTCCACAAAGAAAATGGCCGTCTGTCTGGTGGTTATACAAAATACCGTTGTAACGGTTTTGTCGGCTATTCCCGGCATCGCCATCATTCTGAGTATCTACCCTGCCGGGATTTCGCTACCTGTGGCGGCTGTGACCCTGGCTCTGGCCATTTTCATTTCCTTCCTGTGCGCCCTGTACCCGGCGGTAAGATTGTCTGGGATAAACCCTGCGGAACAGTTAAAAGAAGAATAGACATCAACGACAACGGAACTGAAATGTTTGAAACTGTAAATATAAGGCAGCTTGACTCATCATACTCCGCTCCGAAGTATCTGGCAACATACGGAGAGAGACACTTTGTGGTGTCAGAGCCGTTGGCCCGATTCATAGAGACCGTCAAGAGAGCCGGCAGCTATGAAGAAGCCGCAGCGGAGTGGTCTTCCATTAAAGGCGAAAGATACACTGCCGATGACATCAAGGCGATATGCGACAGCTATCTGTCCGGTATATTCAAGCCGGACACCCGTAAAGGGAATACTTTCCTGTGGGAAAAGGAACTGCTGTCGGAGTCTCAGGTCGGGACTCTCTCCGGGATTTTCAGTATTCTGTTCCGCCCTGCCGTCCTTATCCCACTTACAGCGGTATGTGCCGCAGCTGAAACCGTATTCTTCCTGCAAGGTCCGACCGTGTCCATCGGAGGGATTGATCTGCTTACCGTCACCGTCCTGCTTGCCGCAATGTTACTCTCGTCCCTTTTCCATGAGACAGGCCACGCCGCGGCCTGTTGCTATTTCGGCGAGAAGCCCGGGAGTATAGGCCTTGGAATATACTTGAATTTCCCTGTATTCTATACAGATGTCTCAGGAATATGGAAACTTCGGAGAAAACAGAGGATGGTGGTGAACTTTGCCGGGGTATATTTCCAGCTGATATTCCTGCTGCCTTGCATCGCCGCATATTTCATTACCGGAAACGAAGTCCTCAAATATCTGGTTTATACCATAAACCTGAATTTCATCTTCACTCTGAATCCGTTCTTCAAGTTCGACGGTTATTGGATAATGTCCGATCTTGTGGGCGTCCCCAATCTCAGAAGCAAATCGAACAACTTGCTGAAAGACTTAAAAAACAGACTGTCGCGAAAACCTGCTGCGGATGATTTCCGGTCTCAGATCAGGACAAGGGAGAAGATCCTGTTGACACTCTACACCGTTGGAGCGAATGTATTCTTCCTTTATTACATAGTGTTCGTGATTCCCGGCTTCCTCAGCTCTTGCGTGACCGATTTACCGCCGCAGATCCGGACTTTGGTTACCGATATCGCTGTAGGTAACAGAGTATCGTTCGGGCAGGTGTCATCAGTCGCCGGACAGGTGGTAATCCTGATGCTCATCATTTTCCTCCTTTATAAACTCCTCCGTAAACTTTTCTTGTATGTCAGAGCCTGAGTCCACATACCGCGGCCTTATGTCCGTCGTTGCGGCGATATTGTTCATGCTGTGTTTCTCCGGAACAGGCTTAATAGCCCTGCCGGTCGCATGTACCGGACTCCTGCTCCTGTGCCTTTACAAGTCATGTACGATAAAGTTCGGAATATTCGATATTATCATAGCCTTGCTGCTCCTGTGGGAGTTCATGCTCGGCACATTCACTGAAGGCCGGAACAACTGTATCGGCTATCTCACGACACAGTACATCTTTACGGCCTATTATTTCATACTGCGGCTGACACTGACCGACTGCACGTCAGTCAGACGTTTCCTTCAGTTCCTGTCAGTATTCATATTTGCTGTCGCCGCCGTGTCGTTGGTGTCGTTCGGCATTTCCCGAAATCAGGTCTATGCCGCAGGTTTTGACAGCCTGTATGATTTCAAGCACCTGTACCGGCCGCTTGGAAACCTGAACAATGTCTGGGGGACACTGATGCTGGTACTTTCCGGAATGACCGCGGTTGCGTTGTTTGGATACGGAACAAAAGGAAAGACATTTATATTCAGTCTTATACCGTTTGCCCTTACAATAGTTTGCCTTCTGCTGTCATTTTCCCGCGGGATATACATCTGCCTTGCCCTGTATGTCCTGCTTCTATGCGAAAACATCTTTCTTTCAAAAGGGAAAGTATCGGTAAAGATATTGAAATGCGCAGGGTTAGTGATATTCACAATCTCCGCAGCGGCCATCCACGGAGAAGATTCGCTTCGGACGGCGAGGCTTGTTGAGACGGAGTCGCAACAGCGGAGTCTTGAAAACCGGATGGATGCTCTGGAACACACAGTACAGGCTCTTCGAGCAAATCCTCTTATGGGGAAGGGAACAGGAAACTATTCTCTGGCGGTCAACGAATCCGTATATGAGAACGGCAGTGATTCCTACACGAACCTTGCACCGAACATAGTTTCGCAACTCCTTTTAGAGAAAGGCATTGTCGGAACGGTTCTTTGGGCACTCGTCTATATTGCAATGGCGGTCCAGCTGGCCGTATGCCGGCATAATGACAAGAAGATGCAGATTTTCATCTATCTGTTCCTGACCGTAGTCCTTGTACGGGAGATGAGCATAGGGGCGGCACTGACGGATCGGAGAATCCTGGGGGCTGTGGCGGTATTGCTGGCCTTGTTTCAGAATAATGTCATTCAAGACCGGATACGGCCGGCCCGTCGCGTATGGAAAATCTCATATATGATTACAGCCGCCGTATTTTTCTGTGGTCTGTGCCTGTACTACCATATTTTCAGGCAGGACACCCGTTGCTACAGAGAATACTCTGCCGCAGTGGATGACGGGGATTCCGTGGCCGCACTCCGCAGCCTTGCGAAAGCCCGGGACAACGTGGCTGCCAATGTGCTGGCATCATCGGCCAATCTTGCTCTGTACAAAGAGACCGGAGACAGACAGTTCCTGGACTCTGCGGAAAGACATATCGTCCGGGCCATATCGCTAAGTCCCGGCGATGCGCAGCTTGCCGCATTCAGGGCTTCCGTCCTGCTGTATCTGCACGGTAAATACACAGCCCTTGCCGTCCTCGACAGCCTGACAGCAAGATTCCCGGCAAATACGACATACAGGCTGCTGACAGCCGGGATCCTTTACGGTTCCGGTGACAAATCCGCATCGATGCCTCATCTGGTACGGGCTGTCATATCCTCTCCATCCATACTTGAAAGCCGGAACTGGAGGGTATTTGCGAATTATGATCCGGAGACAGCCGGTACAGTGATTAGAGCAATAAGGGACAGCATCAAAGAACGTCCGGAAGATCCGGTGCTTCTGTCAAGGTTCGGCAAACTGCTGTATCTTACGGGAAATGTCGGGAAAGCGGAAGAATACCTGTCGGCGGCGGCAATATTGCTGCCGAATCTCAAGACCCCGTGGGTCTGTCTCGCAAAGATAAGATGCGGAGAATACGGGGCGGACATACGGCGTCATCTTACGCTATGGGGATATTCGGAAGACGGTACCCCGCCGGCGCATGACACGGATGCGGGCTGTAAACCGGACTATTCATTTTATGATATGAAGTCGTCGCAGTGGTACGGCTGGCCGCTGTACAGTGCGACGGATTTCGGAACCTGCGATCCGGGAATATGGGATGATGCCTTCAAAGTAGAAATTGAAATCAATTAAACACGTATGATAGAACTGACAGACATTTACAAGGTATTCTCTACTGACGAGATAGAGACCTACGCCCTTAACGGGGTCAGCCTGAAAGTGGAGCGAGGCGATTTTGTCTCGATAATGGGCCCGTCGGGCTGCGGCAAATCCACGCTTCTGAACATCATCGGACATCTGGACAGCCCGACAAACGGACGGATAGTCGTGGAAGGGACAGATACGGGAGGACTGACAGACAGGGATCTGTCTCAGCTGAGAAACGAAAAGTTCGGATTCATCTTCCAGAGTTTCCATCTGATACCGAGTCTGAACATCGTCCAGAACGTGGAGCTTCCGATGCTGTACAGCCGGGAGAAGCTTTCCTCAAAGGAGGTCAGGGAGCGGGCCATGACTCTGATAGAGAAAGTGGGTCTTGAATCCCGGGTCAGGCATTTCGCCTCGCAGCTTTCAGGAGGCCAGTGCCAGAGAGCCGCCATAGCCAGGGCGATGATTACGCATCCGCACGTCCTTTTAGCCGATGAGCCGACAGGAAATCTCGACAGCAGAATGGGCCGAGAGATTATGGACCTGCTTCTGCAGCTCAACGCAGAGGGAACCACCGTCGTGATGGTCACCCACGATGCGAAACTGGCTTCAGAAGCATCGGTTAGGGTAACGATGAATGACGGTGAAATAACATCCGTGGACAGGGCTCGCGGACAAAAAACGGAGAGGTTATGAGACAAGTGTCGGACTATCTGCATTATGCAGTCAGAAGCATCCTGTCGCACAGGCTTTACTCGATATTCTACATCTTGGGGACGGCGGCAGCGTTTATTCTGATCTTACTTCTTCTGTCTGCAACCCGGCTTGTCAGCGGGAGTAGCAGGCCTTTCGTGAATGCGGATAACACCATTTACGTGTCACCGTACTTCAATGATATACATGACAGATGGTTGGGAGGCATCGAGACTCAGGACATCGGCCATTTCGTGGAATCGGTTCCAGGGGCCGCAGGCTACTGCATAAAGAACATCCAGTACACCATCGTCTTTGCAAACGAAAAGGTGCGGTCAGCGGCAGTCGATTTCGTGGACAGCAGGTACTTCGAGGCCAATGATTTCGATTTCATCTCGGGCAGGGCGTTCACTGACGATTCGGCGCAACAGGCTGTTCTCCTTGAAAGCTTTGCGGAGAGATGCTACAAGGGAGATCCGGTGGGAGAGACGATAACCATACAGAAAACGGATTACCGGATAGTAGGTGTGGTGAAGGACTTTTCCGTCCTGCAGAATCCTGACGAGAGGGCGGTGATCTGGGTGCCATACACTTTCGACAAATTCATCCCGTCGGGAGGAGCCCCGTTCTTTGACATAGGAATTGTGTTCGAAGAAGACATTCCCGCAGCAGAGATGAAGGAAAACCTGTGTCATGCCGTCCGGCAGTATTTTTCTGTCCGTAATAAGGGCGCTGAAGCGGATGTCCGTCCTGCTGATTTCAAGACGATCCAGGAAAAGAAGTATGACTATGTCGGTGGTAGCGTATTCGGTTACGGAGCGGCGGCGGTATTGCTGCTCCTGTTGTTGGTTCCTGCCTTGAACATCATGGCGCTTAGCTCTGCAAAGATATCGGCTTCGGCGCGAGAGATGGCGATCCGCAGGGCTTTGGGGGCGACGTCATCAGGAATTTTCCGGCAGTTGCTGACTGAGAATATCCTGCTTTCGGCCATCGGATTCGTGCTTGCGACAATACTGGCGAAGCCATGTCTTGCAGGCATCGACAGCCTGCTGTTCCGGGATGATAGTGTGTCTTCGGTACTGGACGGGTTCCGTTTCGATTTTCACGTCTATGCGCTGTCGCTTGTGCTGGTCGTCCTTTTTGCACTGATAGCCGGAGGTGTCCCTGCATACAGGACATCAAGGAAAAACATAGCTAATGAATTAAAAGGAAGAGATTTATGATGGACAGAAAGTTGTCTGACAAGGATGTCAGAAGGAAAAAGACTATCGGTTATCTGAAAGTAGGAATACCGGTCGCGGCGATAGCCGTGATTTCCGTGATTCTGGCCGTGGCCGTGCAGCCCGAGTTGAAAGCGGATGAGGTCGACGTGTCGGAAGTGAGAGGAGGAGTCCTGTCGGTGTCTGTGGGTGCTACAGGCAGCGTCGTTCCGTTTTATGAGGAAACGGTGACTTCGCCGATAGTGTCGAAGATTCTGGAAGTGTATAAAAAGTCCGGAGAGCAGGTACATAAGGGAGACACGATTCTTCGTCTCGATCTGTCGACCGCCAATGTAGATTTTCAGGCGGAAAAGGATGCCCTTGAAATCCAGAAATACCAACTGGAACAGTACCGGGCGGAAGCTGAGAGTGCCCTCGGAGATATGGAAAAGCAGGTGGCGATAGACGAAATGCGGCTGAAGCGCATGGAAGCCCTGCTGGTCAACGAGCACTACCTTGACAGCATCGGCGGGAGCACGAAAGATATGGTCCGCCAACGGGAACTCGACTATGAGGTGGCGAAATTGCAGTTGGAACAATTGAAATTGAATTATGAGAACAGGAAGAAGACGACGGCTTCCACACTGAAAGTGCATGAGCTCGAGTACAGTATTGCTGCCGGGAAACTGGCTCTGCGGCAGAAAGAGATAGGCGATGCCAGGATTATGGCCCCATTCGATGCCACCCTTTCATGGGTGAATGACCAGATCGGCTCGGGCGTGGTCAAAGGCAGTCAGCTCGCGGTTCTTTCGGATCTTACCCGTTTCAAGGTAACGGCCGAAATTTCCGACAGTTTCATCGGCCGGTTCAATGCCGGAAGCGAAGTGGAAGTGAGAATAGGAGGTAATACTCTGACAGGAACTGTGGCAAATGTGATTCCGTCGGTTTCCAACAGCAGGATCACCTTTACGGTATTTCTCGATGAAAGTTCGGACAGTCGGCTGCGTCCGGGGCTGAAAGCGGATGTGTATGTGGTGACATCGGTAAAGCCGGATGTTCTGAAGATAGCCAACAGGGCTTACTATTCCGGTCCCGGGGAATATGATCTGTGGGTCATCGGCGGGAAGTATGCCGAGAAAAGGACAGTCCTGCTCGGGGAAAGCAGTTCTCTCGAAGTCGAAGTCATCGAAGGCCTGCACGAAGGCGACAAGGTCATCGTCTCTAACATGGGTGAATACCGGACAAAGAATAGATTGAAAATCAGATAAATTTGAAATGGCATTCTGGATATGAAGAATTGTATATTCCATAAGATTTTGTCATGTCGGGGCATTTTTTCTGCGATAACAGTCATGGCTCTATCTGCAGCCTTGCCGGCGCAGGAACCTTCCCGGCCGGATACAGCAGCCGCGACCGGCCTGAAGGAGCGCCTTTCCCTCACTATCGAAGAAGCCCTCGTCCTCGGCAGGGAACGGACCATTGCTTCGAAAGAGAATGAGAACCTGCAGTTGAAGGCCGAGTGGCGGTACAGGAACTATCGGGCGGACCGCCTGCCGGGCATCACTTTGGGCGGGACGCTGCCGGTATTGAACAGGTCGTTGAATACCTACCAGAGGCCTGACGGCGTGTACACCTTTGTCCCGAATAACTATCTGAGCGAGAATCTGAGCCTCGGCATACGTCAGGCCATCCCGTTTACCGGAGGCGAACTCTACATCGAGACTTATCTCGAGAGGATGGACCAGCTCGGGGCTGCCGGGTACGGGAGCTTTCTGTCGGTCCCGTTTTCGGTCACCCTTTCCCAACCGCTGTTCGCGTATAATCCGTACAGATGGCAGAAGAATACCGAACCGCTGAGGTATGAGATGAGCCGGCAGGAGTATGCGGCAAGGCTTGAAAACATAAACATCACAACAGTGTCCCGGTACTTCGACCTGCTGATGGCGTGGTCGGATTTGGAGAGTGCGAGACAGAACCTGAGGAACGCTTCGGATCTGTATAGTGTGGCGAAAGCCAAGGAGAAAATCGGGACCATCTCGGACAGTGACCTGATGCAGCTGCGGGTCGGGCTGTTGAATGCGGAGGCGGATGTGGTGACGGCTGAAAACGAATATCTCGACAGAATGAATACGCTGAGGACATATCTCGGCCTCGATGAAACCGTGGAGATAGTTCCGTCCGTGCCCGAGGGAAAGTCGGTTCCATACGCCGATTTGGGGGAAATAATCCGGAAAGCGAGGGAAAACAATCCGATGTACAGCGATTTCAGATTGCGGCTGACTGAAGCCGAGGCGAATGTCGTCAAGGCCAGGCGGGAAAGGGCTCCGGACGTCAGCCTGTACGTGTCTGTCGGGGCAACGGGGAGTGACCGGGACCTTGCGGGAGCATACACTCATCTTATGAACAGACAGATAGCCCGGATAGGGGTAAGCATCCCGATACTGGACTGGGGCAAGCGCAGGGGAAACTACGAGCAGGCAAAATCCGATTATGCCCTTGAAGAGGCGAAGGTAGAGAGGGAGGAGGTCGAGTTCAACGAAAGCGTCCGTGCCCTGGCTGCGGACTTCATAGACCAGCAGCACCTGACGGGGGTCTACAATGAGGCCGATGCTGTGGCGCAGGAGCGGTACGGGATAGCCTTGAAACGCTTCGCTGTCGGCGACATCAGCGTGACCGACCTGAATTTTGCCGAGCAGGAGAAGGACAGCGCCCGCCGGAACTACATTTACCAGCTATACCTGTCCTGGCTGTACTACTACAATGTCAGGTATGTCACCCTGTACGATTTCGAAACAGGCAGCGTCTTATTGTAAATCTTTATGTTGAAACGGAAACCGACAAGGCGGAATATCAAGGAAAAATTTCATTAACTTTGTTCTTCCCCGAAAAGCAAAAGGCTGGGGAAAGAATAACGGACTTAATGAATTACATTTATGGAAAGAGAAAATTTCGGGAACCGGTTCGGGGTCTTGGTGGCGATGGCGGGTTCGGCTATCGGGCTGGGCAACCTGTGGCGGTTTCCGTATCTTGTCGGCTCGTACGGAGGTGCGGCCTTTGTTTTCGTCTACATTTTCTGCGTTCTGCTGTGCCTGCCGATCTTTATGTCGGAAGTGGTCGTCGGGCGCAGGAGCCATGCAAATGCCTACGGGGCTTTCAAGGTCCTGGCTCCGGGAACCAGATGGAAATGGCTCGGGGCCGTGTCAGTGGTGACTCCGATTATCGTCGTGTCGTACTATAGCGTCGTCGGCGGCTGGTCGGTGGAGTACTTTTTCAAGGCGGCTACATTGGAGTTCACTTCCGGGGCTACACAGGCGGGGATGAGCACGATGTTCGGACGTTTCATATCCTCTGTCTGGTCTCCGATTATCGGACATACGATCTTCCTCCTGCTGACGGCGGGGATCATCATTGCCGGAGTGAAAAGCGGGATCGAGAAATTCGGAAAGATAATGATGCCGCTGCTGTTCGTACTGATTATATTCATTGCGGTACGTGCCGCGACCTTGCCAGGGGCGGGAGAAGGCCTGAGGTATCTGTTCAAACCGGATTTTTCGAAAATCGATGCTTCAGTCTGTGCGGCGGCTTTGGGGCAGGCCTTCTTTTCCCTGTCTCTCGGAGTAGGGACGATTCTTACATACGGTTCATATGTCAGCAAGAACGAGAACATCATCGCATCTTCGACCTGGACGGCAACTGCCGATTTCCTCTTCGCCCTGCTTGCGAGCTGTGCGATAATGCCGGCCGTCTTCGCCTTCGGACTCAATCCGCAGGAAGGCCCGGGTCTGGTTTTCGAGACGCTTCCGTTCATTTTTGCGAACATGCCTTTAGGCTGGCTCGTGGCCATACTTTTCTTCCTGGCCCTGATAGTCGCAGCCCTGACTTCTTCTATTTCCCTGTATGAGGTGGGTGTGGCTTATCTGGTTGAGGAAAAAGGACTTTCCCGGCGAGGAGCATCGGTACTGGTCTTTGCGATAGCCTGGATTCTCGGGATTCTGTGTTCCCTGTCCTTCGGCCCGCTGGCGGATTTCCATATTCTGGGACAGACGGTCTTCAATCTGTTCGACAAGGTATCTGCAAATGTCCTGATGCCTGTCGGAGGGCTTCTGCTCGTGATTTTCGTAGGCTGGGTGATGAAGAAACATGACGTCATAGATGAAATGACAAACGGCGGAACCCTTTCCGGGAACCGCCGCACGTCACAGGTAATCTATTTCCTTATCCGCTACATCTGTCCGCTCGCAGTCGTCGCCGTATTTCTCACTGCGCTGATTTTCTGACGGAATAGTGGCTAATCCCGCCTGCCGCGGCGGGAATATACGAGTCCGGCACCGGAGAGAAGCAGCAGAAGGTAAAGGGTAATGGATGATGCCCGGGACACTGCTGCTCCGGTTTTGTAGGACTGCGGCTCGAAACGCATTACGATTTCATGCTCCCCGGCAGGGATGAAGGCTCCGCGCAGCAGCCAGTCGGCACGGAACAGGCTGGCCGGCTGTCCGTCGATGGTCAGATTCCAGCCTTCAGGATAGTATATCTCGCTGAAAACCACTGCCTGTTCTGAATTCAGACGGGCCTTGTATCTCAGCTCGTTGGGTTCGTAGCTTGTCATCCAGACCGAATCTGCCGGAGCGATGTCCGTACGGGCCAGCCTGCTCAGGGAATCGAGCCTTTCCCGGGCCCAGCCGAAATCGTTGCCTATTACCGCTGAAGTCCGCAGGTCGGCAGAATCGAGCAGGGCTATTTCATCGTCCGGGGTGGAGGCCGGTATGGCGGAGTACACTATCCAGCAGTTTCCGAATGCCTGTCTGTTCCTCACCGGAGGATATTCGCCGCCTACTATGATATATTTGTCATTCAGCATCGAAAGTACCGGGATGTCGGGCAGGGACGCTTCCACGTCCTGAATCGTCGCCGACGAATTTACCGTACGGATGATGCTGTTTATTTCCCCGGTAAGATGATGCTCGATAAGATCCTGGTATCTCTGCATCTTGGCAGGGCTGTAGCCTCCGACTGATTTGTGCCAGTAGCTTGTGTGCGAATCGTTGAATGTGTTGACGCTCAGATCCAGGACCCTGTAGTCCGGAGTCCTGTCTTCGAGTATCATCCTGTCCACGGGCCGCGCCGCGAACTGTGAGGAAAAGTCCTTCCTGCTCACGAAGTGGCTGCTGTTCAGATAACGTTTCCCGGTACCGCCGAGATCGAAAAGTATCAGTACGGCCATTGCAGCCCCGGCTATGGCATATCTTCCCGATACTTTGTCTTTCCGGCAGGATGCCGCCGTCATGGTGTCTGCCGCCTTTGCCGGTCTGCCGCGGAGACTCCAGTACACGACCGCAAAAGCCATAGTCACGAAAACAAGGCTTCTGACGGCGTCTTTTACCAGAATCGCTTTCCTGTCCGCCCTCAGGGCCTCTGCCAGAATATCCTGCATCCCAGCATCGGAGGCTCCGGAGAATGTACCTGCCAGCGAAGGGAACACGGCAAAAAGCAGGCAAATGCCGCCTGCTATCCCGTATGCGGTCCAGGCCCCCTTTATCGCCTGCCGGCGTTCTATCCCTCCTTTCCAGACCCGGTCCAGCGTCAGGAATCCCAAAAGAGGCACGGTCACCTGCAGGATTACAAGGGCCATCGACACTGTCCTGAACTTGTTGTACAAAGGCACGAGGTCGTACCAGAGTTTGGTAAACCACAGGAAATGGCTCCCCCAGGCCAGAAGGACAGCCAGCAGGGTGCAGATTGCGAGCCACCATTTTTCCTTGCCCCTCAGTACGATGAGCCCGAGGATAAACAGAAATACGGATATCGCTCCTATGTACATCGGCCCGGCGGTAAACGGCTGCGGCCCCCAGTAGAGAGGCAGATGCCGCATCGTTTCGTCTATGTCGGGCTGGCGGGCCTGCACCAGAAGGTTCCTTACTTCGGAATCCTTCAGACGGGGATCACCCGATGACGCTCCTCCGTTGAAGTCGGGAATCAACAGGTTGGGCGTTTCCTCTATCCCGTATGACCACGCCGTGGCGTAGTCTATGTCCAAGCCTTCACTGTTGCCGGCCTGTCCGAGTTCCGAGCCCCCGCGCATCGAATACCGGGCATATTCGTAAGTAGGCAGCAACTTGTTGAGATTCGTACAGATTCCGATGCCTCCTATGACCAGAAGCAGGGCCGAGGCTGTAAAAAATCCTGCCATCGCCTTTTTTTTCTCTTTCCCGGCCAATATCTTCACGAAGACGGTGAGGACGTAGACTAAAATAATGATTGCCAAATAGTAGGAAATCTGCGGATGGTTCGCTTTGATTTGGAAACTCAGGGCGAATGCGAAAAGAACCGAGCCGAGAAGGGTTTTAAGGAATCTTTTTCTCTCCGGTTTCCCGGTCGCGGCGGCCAATGCGGACCTGTAGGTAAAGACCATGGCGGCCAGCACCCACGGCATATAGGCTATCGCCTGCATTTTCGTGTTGTGCCCGACCTGGATGATCTGCATATTGTAAGAGCAGAAAGTTATGGCAACGGCTCCGCCTATGGCGAGCAGCGGGCTTATCCCGAAAGCAAGCATCAGCAGGAACCCTCCCAAAAGGGAGATGAAGAAATATGTGGCCGGCCTGGCCCCGGTAAGCAGCAAATCATACAGCCAGTTTGTCCAGTCGCCCTTGAATATGCCGTACATGGATATGGTAGGCATGCCTCCGAACATGGAATTCGTCCAGAAGGAAGGGTCTTCCGGATGGTCTTCATTGTATGTGACCACTTCGTTCGTCATTCCCGTCCATCCCGAAATGTCCGACTGGTTCACTATTTTCCCGCCTAACACTTCCGGAACGAATGCGTATGAAATCACGATGAACAGCAGAACGATGCCTGCCGCGTACAAGATGTTCTTCAGTATCCTGTTTTTCATTGTTCGGTATATGTCTTTTTACAATAAACTTTCCATCAGCCGGGCCATTTCCCCGGTCAGAACCTTCCGCGAGTACCGTGCTATGCCTTGCGCTTCCACCGTCAGGTCATCCGCCTTGAATTTTTCCCAGCAGTCATCTATGAACTGCCTTATCCCGTTGCGGTCATCCCAGTCGAACATTTTCCCGCATCCGGTCTCGTTCAGGACATCCGCCATTGCGCACTCCGTCATTCCGATACCGAGAACAGGATGCCCGGAAGCTATGTATTCGAATATCTTTCCCGTCAGGACGGCTTTGTACTCAGGCTCTTTACGCTGAGGCAGCAGCAGGACCGAGGCTCCCATCTGTTCTGCGGTCGCCACCTGGTGCGTCTGGTAGCCAAGTTCCCGCAGGTTTTCCGCAAGCCCGCAGGCGACAATCGATTCCGTTATCTTCTTGTCGGTCTTTCCTATTAGCCTTATTCTCAGAAGATTTGAAAATTCCTGACTCTCCCTGCACTTGTCCGCCAGCACTTTCCACAGAGTCTCGGGGTTGCCGTCTTCCGCGAAAAGTCCGGTATGCGTGATGTTGAAGAATCCGTCCGGCTCGATGACCTGTCTGAAGTCCTCTTCATCGAATCCGTTGGTGATGCAGTGGACGGGGGTTCCTGTCATTTCCCCGAATTCTTTCTGCAGCGGTTTCGTGACCGTCACTATGGCCGATGCGGAATCCAGCACGCCTTTTTCCAGTGCTGTATGTTTCCGGCGGGCCTTTGAAGTCAGCGGGAGATGCTTGAAATAGAACATCCTTGTCCAGGGATCCCGGAAATCCGCTATCCACGGCAGCCCCGTCTTCCGGGCCACTTTCTGTGCTATCAGGTGCATCGAGTGCGGAGGCCCGGTGCTGACGATGACGTCCACGGGATGTTCTTTAAGGTATTTTGTCAGAAATTTCACCGAAGGCCCTATCCACAGGCATCTCGGATCGGGAATAAAGAAATTGGCCCTTATGAAAAGGGAAATTTTCTGTTTCCAGGATTTGCTCCCTCCGTTTATCGGATTCACTTCTCGGACCCTGTCTCCTTTTCTGTCGCGGTTCCCGCCTAACAGCCGGTAGATGCTATACGGTTCGGCGATTCTTGTCCTGATGATTTCCGCTTCCGGAGGCACATCGTTTTCCAGATTTTTGTCGACGGCTGTAAGTTCCGGATTTTCGGGAGTATATATGACAGGCTGCCAGTCTTCTGCCGGCAGGTATTTGGCGAATTTCACCCATCGCTGCACTCCCGACCCTCCCGACGGCGGCCAATAATATGTTATGACAAGTACCCGTTTCATAATCTGCGTATCTCTGCAAATATATAAATCTTTGGGGTACGTCCTAATACATGACCGTTATAAAACAAGGACAGAGGCGGAAAATCCGGCCTCTGTCCTTGTGTGCGGATGGCGAGACTCGAACTCGCACAGGAAAACTCCCACCACCCCCTCAAAGTGGCGCGTCTACCATTTCGCCACATCCGCAGGAATCGGACTGCAAAGATAGATATTTTTTCTTATAATCAAATATTAAATTAATTTTTAAGGAAAATTTTGCGTATATTTGCCCCGGTTTTCAGGAGAGATGCCGGAGTGGTCGATCGGGCCGCACTCGAAATGCGGTGAACGGGCAACTGTTCCCAGGGTTCGAATCCCTGTCTCTCCGCAAAAAGAACAGGAAAAAGGCAGTGGAGATTTCTCCGACTGCCTTTTTCCTGTTCTTTTTGCAACGCCCCGCCGCAGGCGGGGAGGGATATGCGCGTTAGCGCAAATCCCTGAGAGACAGGGATTCTTCCTCCATAAAAGACGGTGTATCATAATTGCAAACTGCTGCGTTATTATCGGGATTCGGGCTAAGTCATTTACGAAAGTAAACTCCTGTCGCCTTCACCCTCAATGCCTTGCATTTTATCAATTCTGATACACCTTAGGGGGTGCGTCAAAATTTATCATTTTGACACATCCCCTAAGAGACAAAACACGTCTATTCCCAACGCCCCGCCGTCCCCCTCAGAAAGCCTTCCTGTAGAGCCCCTCTATGTCCTCGACAGACGTCGGACGAGGGTTGCCCCCGGTGCATACATCATTGAAAGCATCGACGGACAGCTGGTGCAGATCCTCCTCGCGGACATTGATTTCGTGCAGTTTTTGCGGAATCCCGATGCTCAGAGACAGGGCCCGGACAGCCTCTATGGCCGCCTTCACGCCCTCGGCCTCTGTCATCCCTTCCGTATCCACACCCATGGCTTTGGCTATATTGATGTACTTCGGTGCGGCAGGAGACGCGGCATTGTACTCCATCACATACGGCAGCAGCAGGGCATTGGCCACCCCGTGCGGAGTGTCATAGTGCGCTCCGAGCGGATGGGCCATAGAATGCACGATGCCGAGCCCGACATTGCTGAATCCCATTCCTGCGATGTACTGGGCCAGGGCCATTGCTTCGCGGGCAGCCGTATTCTTACCGTCGTCGACAGCGGCTTTGAGGTTCCCTGCGATCATTTCGATGGCCTTCAGCTCCATCATATCCGACATCGCCCAGGCTCCCGGCGTGATATAACTCTCTATGGCGTGGGTCAGGGCATCCATGCCTGTGGCCGCAGTGAGCCCTTTCGGCATCGAATACATCAGTTCCGGGTCGACGATTGCCACGCAAGGGATGTCGTTCGGGTCCACGCAGACCATCTTTTTGGTGGCCTCTTCATCGATAATCACATAGTTTATGGTCACTTCCGCCCCTGTGCCCGCAGTCGTCGGAAGTGCGAAAGTCGGCACTGCCTTATGTCTGGTAGCTGCGGTCCCCTCAAGGGAACGGACATCGGAAAATTCAGGATTGTTGGCCACGATTCCGATTCCCTTTGCCGTATCTATGGCAGAACCTCCGCCCAAGGCCACGATAAAATCAGCTCCGGACTTTTGGAACGCCGACACGCCTTGCCGGACATTCGTGATGGTCGGATTCGCCTTGAAATCGCTGAACACCTCATACGGGATACCGTTCCTGTCCAGGACTTCTGTCACCTTGTCGGCTACGTTGAACCGGATCAGATCCTTGTCTGTCACGAGAAAAGCCTTCTTAAACCCTCTTCTTGCGGCTTCCGTGGCTATGCTTTCACGACAGCCGGCACCGAAATAGGAGGTTTCGTTCAAAATCATTCTGTACATAACTGCTTGTGTTTGGGATTTCCCGTGAAGTTAGGAAAAATCCGCCGCCGGACAGCCCTGTACAGAGCGACTGGTCATAATTCAATGTACAAAGGTCAATATGTCATAGTCATATCGACAGGGACGCAGATGATGAAGTCGGCGCGGCCGAGGTTTTCCTCGTCGAGGGAGCGAAGTTTGTCCTGACGGACGCAGCAGACGGTCCGTATATTCTTGCCGGGGCAATATTCTTCAAAATAAGGGATAATGCCGCCGTAGAAGTCGGAGTGGAAATTACCGTTGTAATGGATGAATTTCCTGTCGATGTTCCTGGCAATGGACCAGGCCATAGTGGCGTCTTTCAGCGCCTGGGCCTCGGCAAAATGGCTTTTCCCGGATCCGTCTCCTCCGCTGATCAGCTGCATGAAGCCGAACATAGCTTCGCTCTCCTCGGAAGCTTCGAAATCTATGGGAAGAGGGGCCATCAGTGCCTTTGCCGCATCGGACAGGCTGTCCAAGGCCTCCAATCCGTGGTCTTTGACGAAAGAAGCATAGCGTCGGGGTACGTTCGTCGCGACGAATTTCAGGCCTTTCTCGCGGGCAAACGAAATCAGGGGATAATAGTCCGTGTAATAATTGTCCCAGAGTTTCGCCTCGTTTTCGAACTTGTCGGAAGAGATGATGCCGCCCGTATACTCATCCACCAGCAGCTGGTTGTCCGTTTCGAACATTTCTGCGCCTATGACAAGTCCCTCCGGCTTTTTCTTCCAGATGTCTTTCGTTATCTCATATTCGAGCCAGTGAGCCACGGGACAGTTGTGCGTCTCGCCGATGAAAACCACATCCGCTCCCGCCAGTTCCCTGATCATTTTCCCGTAGTCCGTCGCCTTTCCTTCCCCGGTAAACACCGCATATGCAGGCTTGTCCTGGGCCTGCATTCCAATACCGGCGGCCAATGCCGCTACCGCTATCGCTATTATTCCTCTTTTCATATTCATGCTGATTGTCGTTTTCAATATTTATATGCAATTCAATATTCTGTTCATATGTCAGATCTCTCGACTGCGCCTGCGGCTCCGCTCGAGATGACACTGAAGGGGCGCTCGAGATGACGTTGAAAGGAAGCTCGGGATGACATTGCTAAATGTCATCCCGACCGTAGGGCGGAGCCCGGAGTGGAGAAATCTGCAGCTCAATATTCTGTTCATATGTCAGATCTCTCGACTGCGCCTGCGGCTCCGCTCGAGATGACATTGACAGGGACGCTCGAGATGACATTGACAGGGACGCCCGGAATGACGTTGACAGGGACGCTCGGGATGACACTGGAAGGGCGCTCGGGATGACACTGGAAGTGGCCCGGGATGACAGTGCGGTTGTCAGAACGGGCCGATAGACAGGATCATATAACGGTCGGTGTCGAAGCAGCGCCTGAACTCATCCCTCAGCTCTGCCGCCGTAATGCTGTCCAGCACATCCTCGTACATATCCAGTTCCACCAGCGTCTCGTCGTTCCGCATCTGCTTTACCAGATAGCTCTTCCAGTTGGCGGTGGCATCCTCTTCCAGATACGCCCTCTTGTTCACAATGAAAATCTGCTTCAGGGTGTTCAGCTCCTTGTCGGACACTTTCTTCCGCTGCAGTTCCTCTATGATTTCATCCAGAACCTCGTGCACCCTTTCCGTGTTGTTCCGATCCACGGAGGCATTGATGTCCATATAGAAAATCCGGTCAGGATTAGCCGTGTAGAACAGGGCCGCGTAAGGAGAGTAGACAAGCGACTCCTGCTCGCGGAGCACCGTTATCAGGCGGTTCCGGACAAGGTTGTTCATCAGTTTCAGTTTCAGCCCCGATCTGAGGGACGGTTCGTACTGTCCGAAACGGATATAGTCGAACATCGTCTGTGTTTCGTTCGCATTCGGGAATTCACGCTTTACAGTCACTTCCGGCAGGGAAAAATGCGACGGTCCCATCATATTGGGCCTTTCCCCGCGCCGCATCTGCCCGAAGACGGGCACGGCCTCTTTCAGGAAGGAGTCGGTGTCGAAGTCCCCGCAGACTACACAGGTCATCCCGTCCGGGTTCGAGAAAAGCTCCCGGTATGCCCGTGCCAGAGTGTCCAGACTAAGCGATTCGAGATCCTCCCGGGTCATCTTGGTGCGACGGCCGTAGAGCAGATTCCCCATCAGACTGTCTATCTGCATGTTGAGCTGCCTCTGTACATCCTGCTTCATCAGTTTCGTCAGGTAGGACTCCTCCCCGAAATCCTCCAGTTCTCCCTGGCGTATCTCTTCGAAACTTTCATAGTCCAGCCCGGGGTTCACCATCCTCCGGTATACCATGTTCAGCATCAGCCTCGTTTCGGAAGACGGGGCGGAAGCCATCATCCCATGCCAGTAGGATTCTATGCCGAGGATGAGCCCGATATTGTTTTCGGACAATATGGAATAATACGTGTCCGGCTCCAGCCCTTCGATGCCGCCGAGCTCCATATACCCGGCAAGACCCTCATAGCAGGCATAGTCCTCCTCCGGTACGCGGGAAAGCCCTCCGGGGGCGAATGTCTGCATGTAGATTTTGTGCTCTTCGTCGGCAGTCGGGCGCAGGACGAAGCGGAATCCGTTTTTCAGAAGGACATCCGTCACTCCGATATTCCGGAAATACGTCCTTTTGGCTATCATCCCTTCGTCGAAAGTCCGTTCCTGCAGAAGCCAGGCGGGGATGACGGTGCGGATCATCTCATCCTCCGGCTCCTCTTTTTCATAGACGAACGGGGCAAGCTCCGTCACGGCCGCGGCATCGAGTACCGCCTTGACATCTTCCCCGGTAAATCCGTCGGTATCCGCCGGATTATACTTGCAGGCCACCAGACAGACCTCCTCCATCGAGTCGAGCCACGACGTCAGGATTTCCTGCAGCCTGGCCGAAGAAGTGGCTTTCAGAAGGCTGTCGGCCAGCTGTGCCTGGGCTTTGTCCGTGATGTCCCGGTCACCGAAAAGCACGGCGTCCGCAATGTTGTCGCAGATCGTATACGAATTGCTTCCGGATGGAATGTACGTACGGGCGCGTTCCCTCAATTCCTCCATTTCTTCCGGTTGGAAACCTTCGCGGGAAATGCGGTAAAGCTCCGCCACTATGTCACGGAGTTCCGCCGAAACCTCTTCTTTGTCCCTGCCGGAAAATGCTGTCACGAAATGTTCCTTGTCGGCGAAATACCAGCTGTTCGACACAGTGGCGTTCTTTCCGGTCTCATACAGTCTGGAAGTGATGCCGCTGACCAGCATCCTGTTCTGTCCGTAGGCTACGGCATCGCCTATCGTGCGTTTCATCACGGCCGGATGCGGCACTATCAGTTCGAAACTCATGTTCCTGAGCATACTGTCCCGGACGTTTTTCACCGTTATCCCAGGCGCGTATTCCAGCGGAGAATCGTTGAATTCCGGCGATCGTGTAGGGGCCAGAGGGCTGAGCATCCGGGCGATTCTCTTTTCCATGTCAGCCACATCGATGTCCCCCACCACGGCTATCGTAGCCCTGTCGAGTGTGTACCAGGTGTCGTGAAAATCCTTCAGCCTGGCGACCGTCATGTCGGAGACCGATGCCGGAGTCCCGAGCGGTATCCCTTCCCCGTACTTCCCGATGCCGATTTTCAGGTCGTAGAAATCATCGTCGAAGACATAGCTGCGCAGCTCCTCTAAAATAACGCCCTTTTCCTTTTCGACCTTTTTCGGAGCGATGGTGATGTCAGTCAGCCAGTCTTTCAGTATCAGCAGTGCCTTGTCGAGGTTCTCGGGGTTGTCCGAAGGCATGGAGAACATGTAAATCGTCCTGTCGTAGCCGGTAAAGGCGTTGATGCCTATGCCGTACTGCACTCCGAGCGACTCCAGATAGTCCACGAGCTCGCGTTTCGGGAAATGTTTCGTCCCCCCGAAAGCCATATGCTCGAGGAAATGGGCCGTACCCCTGTTGGTGTCGTCCTCCATCATGGAGCCTGTCCTGAAAATCAGCCGGAACTCTATCATCCGCGACGGCGAAGAGTTCCGCATCAGCGCGTATGAAAGCCCGTTGGGCAAAGTCTTTTCGACCATGCCTTCAGGGGGCAATATTTTTTCTTCCGCCAGTCCCTGTAAAGACGAAGGCCGCCCCGAAGCACAGACTTCGGAACGACCCGTAACAAATGCCGCAGCCAGCGCGGCCAATAACCAAATTCTTTTCCTCATCTCATCAAATCCGTAAAAAGGACAGACAAGGTAAGAAAATTATTCCAATCCGATACAAACTTTTTCTATCAAAAGCAGCAACCACCATAATCAAAAGCCGCAGATTACGGTATTCGTCTGCCGTCGTTATTTATAGGAACAGAGGAACAGGACCGGCCAATGGTCGGAAATGAACCTGACCCCGTAGTCTTCCGTCACCACATCATACTGTTCCGGGGAGATATTGCCGCCATAGAAGATATGGTCGACAATCGACACTCCGGACTCCGTAAAGTTGTTGAACGTGTTCTGCGACGGCTCCGTGAACGGAGACTGTGTCCGGGCATCGTACATCGCAAGACGGATGGCGGAAAGTTCGGAAGAATTGAAATCCGAATTGAAGTCCCCGGTCAGGATGACAGGCATCGGGGCGCCCTTCAGATCTCCGCCTGTCTCCGCCAGTTTTTGTATCTGCTCCACAATCAGGCTGCTGGAGCGTGTCCTTGCATAGCTGCTGACATTGTCGTAATGCGTCGCGAAAAACCATACGGTTTGTCCGGGATGCCTATTGTCCTCTGCTTCTATCCATACCGCAACCCTCGGGAAGCGGCTTTCCCAAGAAGAATAGGACCATCCGTCGTCGTTCAGTTCGGGACACTTGTCGTGAGGATCCGCAAGCCAGAAAAAGCCCTTGTCCTTCGGGGTAAAACGGTCCTTGCGGTAAAGGACGAACACGCCCTCGTCATCCGTCTCCGGGAGTTCCCCGCCGAACTTGCCGACTCCGTAATATCCGAAGCAGTCATCTATGTTTTCCACGATGTACTGCCCCTGGATCCGGCAGACCTCCTGCATCGCAAGGAAATCCGGCTTTTCGGTATTGACGAACTTCATCACGGCTTCCCGGCGCATTGCCCAGGAGTATGTGTCGGCGGTGTTGTAGTACCGGATATTGAAAGATCCTGACAGTATGGTGTTTTCATCCCTTTCCACCGGGACGGTTTCTTCTCCGCCGCCATCCTGGACAGGGAGTCGGTTGATGACGGGGTCTCCCGAGCAGGAAAAGGCGGAGGAACATATGACCAATAGACTTAGCAATTTAAGTTTCATTATCTTGGTTTTATTTTTATAATACAGATTTCTCGACTTCGCTCGAAATGACAAGATGCAGTGTCATCCTTCAATGTCATCCCGAGCGCAGTCGAGGGATCTGTCGAAAGATCCGGCATTTTGATATACAGATTTCTCGACTTCGCTCGAAATGACAAAGCGAAATCATCTGACGCAGGACTTCTGAGGGTTGCCCCCGAGCTGCGACCACGAAGTGCCGTGCCCGGTTGCACTGCCCTTTACGGCGAAGAGGGTCGGATGGCCGTCTTTCATTCCTGTACAGTAGATGGTGCCGTCGCAGCTGATGGTAGGGGACGAGCGCATTCCCTCCGGAGCGAGCAGGATTTCCGATACACGGCTGCCGTCGGTCGGGGAGAGTTTCACCAATTTGCCGGTATTGCAGTCGTTATAATAGACATACCCGTCATTGTCGACTGCCGCGCACCCGGATATATCGCCATCGGCTACGGCTTCCCATTTTATAGAGCCGTCAGGATTCACGGCAGTCACCCTGCCTCCGTCTCCGGCCCAGTTGATATCGCCTGTGGTGACATAGATGGTACCGTCATTGCCTATGACGACTCCCTGTCCGTCGTATTTGTGGACTTCACCGTCTATCCCGGCTGTCCATTCAGGCTCGGCGGCCTTGGTGTTATCCTTAGGATATTTGTTGAGGTCATAGCAGTAGAGCACCGACGGATCGGAGACCCTGTTTGTTCCATTTTTATAAAGGTATACACCTTACCTTCAGCATCCATCGCCATCTGGGAAGACCGTCCGTCTTCAAGCTTGCCATTATAATACCCGAGAGCATTCGGAGAATTCTGGTTATCATCCGTGTAATGCCACCACGGGCAGCTGTAACCGGCTACAGTATGGTCTTCTCCCATATAATCGTAAACCCTAGAGCCGTAATTGTCTCCGCAATGCGCCACAAACATCTTGAGCGTTTCGTTTCCGGCTATACCGCCCCAATTGCCCCATTTTACCTTGAACATCTGCTTGAATGTACCGGTATTCCTGTCATATATCTGCCCGTTCTCGGTCATCGTTCGGATTTTCCGTCAGATCGCAGGAAACGGCGGCGCAGAGCAGGACCGGCAGGAATATAAATCTATATCTTTTCATCTTTTGTTCGTTTAGTTTTTGTCAGTTTGTTTTCCTTCATTACAGACTTTTCAGAATGTAACGTTCAGGCCTATGCTGTATGACTTCATGGTAGGATATCCGAAGCCGTCCCCGGCATCGGCAGCCGATATGGAATCCGTACCGTAGATATTGGCGGTAACATCTATGTCCCGAGTGTATCTGTAGACCGGAGACCAGGTCCAGAGATTCTCTCCGGAGAAAAATACGGTGATTTTCTGTATTCTGGCTTTCTGTGTCCATTTCCGTGGCAGCGTATATCCGACCTGGAGATTTTTCAGCCTGATATAAGAGGCATCCTGGAGATACCTTGTATTGGCGAAATAGTTGCCGTTGTAAAAAGGCCCGTAATACCCGGTATAACGCGGAAGGTACGCATCCCTGTTGTCCTCTGTCCAGTAATTTCCCACGTGCCAGGCCGGCATATTGTTGTAAGGGCGGTTATACTGTCCCCAGAACATCGACTCGTTGCTCGGGTACCAGTCCTGCTTGCCGACGCCCTGGAAGAATGCACTCAGATAAATGTTGTTCCAGTCGAGGTCGATCCCGAAACTGTAGATATAACGCGGTTCGGAATTTCCGATAATCCTTCTGTCGCCGGGATCATCCGCCGTATTGCTTCCGCGGTCGATGTAGCCGTTGCCGTTCAGATCCACGAACTTGATGTCTCCCGGATAGAGTTTCATGTTGTCGGAAGTGCTCATCAGCGGGTTATAGAATTTCTGGCCGTTGGCCTGGGCCAGAGCCTCTGCCGCATCTATCTCGGCCTGGGTCTGCCACAGTCCGTCGGCTACATATCCCCATATCTCTCCGAGTCTCATGCCCTCGTAATAGTTTGTATTGGTATTGGAGGTGGTCAGGGACTTCGTCGCATTGTTGTATTTGTCAATGACGGAATAATAGTCTGCGAGGGTGGCCTTTATCCCGTAGCTGAACGGCTTGCCGCCAAGCATGAAGCTGTCATTCCAGCTGAGGAGGAGCTCATAGCCCCGGGTAGTCATCTCGGCATAGTTGCCTCTCGGAGAACTTGCACCGTAGATATCAGGAAGGGTTGGGCCGACAGTGTACATATCCAAAGTCCGCCTTATGTAATAGTCCCCCGTGAATGTAAGCCTGCCGTCGAAAAAGGCAAGGTCGAGGCCGACGTCGAAAGTCCTTGCCGTCTCCCAGGTAAGGGATGCAGGAATCGGTGAAGGGGCTGTGGTATACAGGGCTTTTTCTCCGTTTATGATGCGCCCGTCATTGAAACTGAATATCTCATTGTAGGCATAGTTCCCTACATTGCTGTTGCCGCGAGAACCGTAGGAAGCCCTTATTTTTATATTGGAAACGGCTTTCTTGCTTACCTTGAACCATGGTTCCTCGCTGATACGCCAGCCGACGGATGCCGACGGGAAAAACGCCCACCTCTGACGTGGCGGGAATTTCGAACTTCCGTCATATCTTCCGTTCAGTTCGATCAGGTAACGGTCGTCGTAGCTGTAGTTGATACGGGCAAATGCGCCTACATTGCGCCACCTGTGCCAGTCCCCGGCCACCTGACGGGTGTCGATGCCCATTGCGAGGTCAATGTTCTCCACATCGCCCGTCAGCAGGTCTTCATTATATGCTTCGGTGTATTTATAGGACTGCTGTTCGTAGTTATATCCCACCAAAGCCTTGAAATAATGCTTGCCGGCGAAGGTGTCCTCGAACTCTATGTACTCATTGGTGACTATATTGTCGTACTTGCCCGAACCTTCCCGGAGATACGACTGCGTGCCGGGGATGGTCTCTATTTTCCCTTCAGTCTGGGAAAATTCGGTCTTCACCTTTTTCACGGTATTCGTGATGTCCTTTACCCTATATGTGAAATCCGCATTTATGCGCAGACGGTTGTCCAGAAAGGTCGCCTTGGCCTTGAAAGTGGTATTCAGCTGTTCTGTGTCATATACCCTGTTGCTGCGCCCGTAGAGAAAATCGCCCACGGAATAGACGGCGGAATAGGTCATGGACCCGTCCGGATTCCATATCGGAGAATACGGATGTCCCTCATCGGCGATATTCCTCTAGACATTGCCGTTATTTTCTCCGAAAGTCTGCGGCGTGATGTATTTCGAACGGGTAATGTCCGTGTTGCTGGATATCTTGAGCCATGGAGTCACCTGATAGCCCATTTTCATGCGCCCGTTGAACATTCGGTACGATTCGGGATTGACATCGGTGTCGAAAATACCGTCGTTGTCGTAGTACCGCATCGATGCGTAGTAGTCGAACTTGTCATCGGAACCGGAGAGGGAGATATTATGCGTCTGGCTGAATGCGAAGTCCTTGTAAAGGACATCATAGTAGTCGGTTCCCTCCGTAAAATAGACCCAGCGTCCTGCCGACCCCATACTTCCGTCGCTCACGGAAATTTCATAATTCCCGGTCGCCGCCCTTTGGCGGTATTCATTGAGCCAGGAGGTGGAGAATTCCATGGTCTTGTTTATGGTGGAAGGGTTGGACCACCTCTTGTTATACCAGGACGTGTAGAAATGTTCGGCAAACGTGTAGCCGTCGGAGACGATATCCGGAACGGCAGTAGGCATCCCGAAAGAGAAATTTGCGGAATAAGTCACGGTCGGCTTGCCTTTCGATGCCTCCTTGGTGGTAATCAGGACGACTCCGTAAGGCGCTCTCGAACCGTAGATGGCGGAAGATGCCGCATCTTTAAGTACCGATACGGATTCTATGTCGTTAGGATTTATGAGGCTCGGGTCGCCCTCGACTCCGTCGATAAGGACAAGTGCGCTTCCTCCCTGGCCGATAGAAGTCGTTCCACGGATATTATAACCCGGGGAACTGTTCGGACGTCCGTCAGTGAACTTGATGTTGAGGTTCGGCACCGCTCCCTGGAGCATCTGGGTCATATTTGCCGTCGGCCTGCCTGCAAATGCTTCGGAACTGATCTGGTCGACTGCACCGGTAAGGTTGACTTTCTTCTGGGTGCCGTATCCGACCACGACCACTTCTTCGAGATACAGATTGTCCTCCGGCATCGTCACGGACAGGACTGCCCTGCCGTTCAGGCTGATGTCCACACTTTTGTATCCGATGGAAGAAAAGCGGAGTATGCCGTCTTCCGGTGCCGCAATGCTGAATCTCCCCTCAAGGTCGGTCACTGTACCTGTGGAAGTGCCTGCAAGCATTACACTTGCGCCGATGACAGGCTGTCCGTCCCTGTCGAGGACTTCTCCCGTGACAGTGTGTTCCGCAGGCTTCTGCTGCTTTTGGATCTTGCGGACGGAAACAATCACATGCGACCTGTTGAATGAATAAGTGTAGCCGGTTCCGTCGAGAAGCCGGGCAATGATGTCGCTGACACTGCCCTTTTCGGAAGGGGTGCTGACGATGATGCCGGCATCTACGGATGCGGCATCGTAGTCGATTGAAAGGTCAGTCTGCTGTTCGATCTGGTCGAAGGCCTCGGCAAGAGTAATGTTCCCGCCGGAGAGCTTCACCGTCTGATCCTGCGCAAGGGCCGCTGCCGGAAACAGGACGGCAAGCAACAGCGCAAGGACCGCATTTGTAGTTGGTTTGAATTTCATAATACCGTGCTGGTGTTTTGTGGTTATATCATAATAGTAAGCTAACCGCAGTCACACGCACAGTCTGAAAAGTGAAAATAGTTGAAATCGCGGTCCGGATTTCCGGACAGATGAGGGAAATGACGTTAAAAATAGAAGAATACCCTGCTCCCGTCGATCCGGTAGCTCGCCCCGTCGATGAGCATTGTCAGGACATCCATAGTCTCTTCAAGGGTCTCGTCCGGACGGAATTTGACGAAATATTCCTGACGGGAACGGCTCTGTGCCGCATCGTAATAGATTTCCACATCGTATTTACGTTCCAAGGCGGAAGCGATTTCCTCAAAGTCAGACCCGCTGAACACAAGATACCCCTGCTCCCAGGATGCGATCTTCTCCGCATCTACCCTTGCCATGGTGGCCTTGCCGGCAGAACGGTCGAAAGACAGCTGCATATCAGGTTCAAGAAAATAGGTACGGGTGCTGTCCGCGGTCACATCCACTTTGACCCTGCCTTCCACAAGAGTCGCCCTCGTGACATGATCATCCGGGTAGGCTTCCACGCAGAACTTCGTGCCGAGTGCCGTAATGTCCATATTCTTCGTCTTCACTATGAACCGCATCTTTTCGTCCTTGGCCACATCGAAATTGGCTTCTCCCGTAAGAAAGACTGTCCTGTCCTCCCCGGTGAACTGTTCCGGAAAAACAATGGATGAACCGGCATTCAGCGCCACCACGGTGCCGTCTGCCAAAGTCAGGGATGTCCGTTCGCCATATTCGGTGCTGACAAAGGCATATTCAGGTTCCGGCCTGTCCGCAAGTTTCCACGTCAGGACAGAGGACATTGCGACAAGCGCAAGCGACGCGGCAGCAAACCGGATGGCCCTGCCGGTCTTCCTGCGGCCTTCACTCGCGTCTATCATCCTGCGTACGGCCTCAAGATCCTGCAAAGTCTCCGAAGAAATCCTGCCGTCAGAGTCTTCCCAAAGCTGTCTGACGGTTTCTTCATCGTGCATATCCGCTACTCGTCATTGGTGTATCCTCCGTAGCGGCTCATCACGAATATGTCCCGCCTCCGCTGCGGCATTTTCCTGACCGTTTCAGCTATCAGCGCCTTTATCTGCCGTTCTTTCAGCTTTTCTTCCGGCCCTGCGCCCGTCTCTTCCGGCTGCTTTTTCCTGTCTTCGACATATTTCTTTATTACTCCTATATGATCGAAATAATTATAGACGGTAAATCTGGCCATCTGAAAGAGATATCCATCGAACGATCTGACCCCGGAGAGCTTTTCCCGGTCTTTCCATATATTGAAAAAATATCCTGCGCCATATCCCTGGCCTGCTCCTCATCGCCCGTACAGGCTTTCAGAAAAGCCACGACTTTCGGCTGATAACGGATGAAAAGCCAGTCGAAGGCAGATCTGCTTCCCTTACTCAGTTCTCTCAGAAATATGCTTTCCTCCTTTTGCATCTATACTCTCCTCAGATCACGCGACCCGGCAGACTGTCCGGCGTCCCCACGTGCTTCAGCGCGTAGCACCGCTTGTCGAACTGACTTTCGCAGTCGTCCAGTGCCTTGTCGAAGCGGTTCGGTTCCGCAAAATTAATAAAAATAGTATTATCCTCCACCTCTCGAGAAATTCACCTGACATTCTTCTGTATGTCCGAGATTCCTTAATCGCCAAATTTTACCCGAAATCGGCGGTTATACTCTCCGAATCCAGCCGAAATCGGGGATTTACAGGAAAATTACCGGACGTTCGTAAGGTGCGGGAAATAAAAAAGTGCGGGCCCGGTCCGGAGAGGCTGCGGGCTCGCACTATGTTTTTCAGGACGACGTATCCGCATAAGTATCTGTCGTCAAGAGTCGTTTGTCTGATCCCTCGACTGCGCCTGCGGCTCTGCTCGGGATGATGCTGTGCGGAATGCTTTTGCGGATAAACGAACTGTCCGAAACGGGAAAATCCCTATTCGTTAGGGGTGTAGGTGGCTGTGACTTTGGAGTAGTCGTAGTCGTTGTAATTGTACAGGCAGAAGGTAAATTCGAGTTTTTCGGCTGAAATGGATGCTGACGGCTCTGTCCAGTTGCCGAGTTCCGGCCAATCTTCTGATGTGTCGTCACAATTAAGTTGAGAGTCAGGATTGACTGTAGCATCGGACATCCACCAACCAGGATAGGCTTCTTCGCCTATTATTTTTTCTGCAACAGCCTCTTTTTCCCGTTCGTATGCGGAGAAATAAAATTCCAGAGGGACCTTGAATTGAGTTACAGGATCCCCATACTCATCAATGAGGTCTACGTCTTTAGCAAATTCTATTTCCGTGCCGAGCGATATTTCATCCAACGACACAATAAAAGACTCTGCTGAAGTTGTAGTCCAGCCGATTGCTGAGAGTAACATACTATAACTTTTTGCCGGATTTTCTTCCTCTGAACCATCATCTTCCGGTTCTTCCCAACTTGGATTTTCCAATGTATATGTTTTGAGCCGGTCATAAAGAAAATCCTGCAATCCCATTGCATTGTTGGTCATTTTAAGAACAGGGATTTCTGCTGTTGACTGTTCGGAAAGTGTAATCATCGTATAGCCTTTACGCGTAACCGGCGGTTGAGAGGTTTCAACATCCGGATTCGATGCGGTATATACCGTGCTGACATTTACCAGACCGATGTATTTTGACAGGTCAATGCCGGTACTCTCTTTATAGGCGTCAATGATAGCCAGCTGTTCGTCCGTAAGAGGGGCAGTTACGGATGAATTGACCGTAAATGTAAAATCCTCAGCCCATTGAACATTTTCCGGCAAAACGGTAGCTTCCTGGTCAAGCGAGACTTTGTAGCTTTTTGACTCTATGGATAGTGTCCCAGGAACAATAGTGAATGTCGCAGTGGTTGCACCCGCTGTTATTGTCACAGGATTGCCTTCAAGAGTTATCAGATTCTCGGTATCATCCGTCTTGAAAGTCAGCGTCAGATCCTGTTCCAATGCAGTCGTCAACCTGACAGTCACATCGAGAGTCTCGCCCTCCATATCATACAGATAGCTCGCATCTGACTCCAAGTAGATATAATTTATCCCTTCATAGCCCGTTTCAGGCTCCTCGCAGGAACTCAATCCTGCGAACATCGCTGCGGCAATGCAGCCCATCATAAAAATCTTCTTCATTGTTTTTCGTTTTATATGGTTTGACTTTTTTTATTTATTTACAGATCTCTCGACTTCGCTCGAGATGACACCTGGCGGGACACTCGAGATGACACCTGGCGGGACGTTCGGGATTACAATAAATGATTTGCAGCATTGCCGGTGGCGGAGGGCTTGCGGTAGCTGGAGGCATTGGCTCCCGAAAAGGGAGGGGACCCGCTTGCGGGGAGGACCTCCGGCTACCGCAAGCCCTCCGCCATCGGCCCAACTCATTCTGCGACCTCGTAAGACCAGCCGGGGTTCTGATGCTCCGCAGTAATGTTCTCATTGTACCTGTACTCCGACTGCGGAATCGGCAGCAGCCACCTGTAGTCATCCGCCTCCACCGTAGAAGCCTTCTCCCCGCCGACATTGTACCGGTCCAGCGCTACCCCCATTCTCCTCAGGTCGAAGTACCTCGTCCCCTCTCCGACGAACTCCTTCTGCTTCTCCTTCAATATCGCCTCCACCAAGGCATCCCCCGAGAGCGATTCCTCCAAAAGCGTCGCTCCCCGCGCCCCGAGATAGCGGTTCATCAACGCCACAGCCTCGTCAGGCCGGTTGTCCCTCGCATAGGCTTCGGCCACGGTAAAACACACCCCGGAATACCGCAGAGTGTTGATGTACCGCACCTCCGTGTTCTCGTAGTACATCCTGTTGTACTTTCCGAGACTACGCACCCCGGCCTGCGGCCCCTGGTACTCGCTCCAGGCCTTCCTCAGGTCTCCGTCCTCATAAGTCACCCCGTCAGCCAGCCGGAAGAAGTCGCCGCGCTCCCGGTCGTAATTCAGGTTTATGTAAAACGAATCGAAGATGTAAGGCGCGAAAATCCGCTCCGCACTCTCGTTCTCCGTCCAGAGGTTGTTGTAGTCGGACTCTGTCCAGCGGCTCTCGGCATCGGTCAGAAGCGGCAGGCCGTATTCAATAGCCGCGTCGTATTCTCCCCTGTAAAGTTCGAACTCCGCCCGCAGGGCATTCACCGCATCGGTCCCGAAATAATACACCGCATTTCCCGTGTTCTGCACCTTGGCCGCCTCGGAAAGCAGGGTGCCAATCTCTGTCACGCAGTCTCGCAGCGAAGACCGCGGGAGGAAATCCAGTTCCACCCTGTCCTTGATGATGATTCCGTCCCGGTCGAGGTTTTCCTCCGCGTACCTCGGGGCATAGAGCCGCAGCAGGTCGAAATAGCAGCAAGCCTTCAGTGCCTGCGCCTCGCTTCTGACCTTCTGTACCTCTATGACATCCTCCTCTCCTTCGGTCCGGACTTCGTCGAGCCGGGTCAGCAGGGTGTTCAGGTACGCGACCGTCATGTAATAGTCGCCCCATACCTGATCCGACAAGTCGGAAATGGCGTTGTCCTGCCAGTTGTACAGATTCTGCATCTCCGCGTACTGCCCGGAATACGAGGTCTGCATAAAGTCATCGCTCATCACGGACAGTTCCATCTGATAGCGGGGCAGGGAATTGTAGGCGGCAGCCAGCAGTTCGCGGGCCATATCCACGGTGGAAATCTCCGTGAACTGGTTTTCCAACTTGATGTCGAGGCAGCCGCCGAGCCACGGCATCAGACACAGTATGAATATGTATTTCCTCATTTCTCAGTCTTTTTAATCAGGTCCGGCATCAGAACGACAGGCTCAGGCTGATGGTGTAAATAGGCTGTTGTGCCCCCACGAGAGACCCGGACTCAGGGTCGGACTCCTTGTATCGGGTGAGGGTGAACAGGTTCGAAGCCTGAAAGGCAATGTTCCCGTACTTGAAGAAATTGCCGGCCTTTTTCAGCAGTTTCTCCGAAAACCTGTAGCGAAGGGACAGCATCGAAAGCCTCAGGTAGTCGCTGCTCCCGACTGTCCTGCTGTTCGGATAAAGGGTAAGGTTCTCGAGGGACGCGGTCTGGGTGTAAGGCGAATTGTAGATTTTGTTCTGATCCCCTTTCTGGAACCACATGTTCTCCACCTGTCCGCGCACGGCATTCTTGTTCGCGTCATCCACATCCCTGACATACGAAAACGCATACGCCTTTATCCCGCCGAACACATAGTAGAAATCCGCATCGAATTCGAGGTTCCTGTAGGTAAAACTCAGGTTGATGGTGCCGCTGTAAGGAGGGACGCCGTGACCGAGGGCCACCATATCCTCGCGTGTAAGGGTTCCTGAAGCCGGGATTTCGCTCCCGTCGGCCTTGCGGAATGTAGGGAAGCCGGTCATCGGGTCTATGCCGTTCGAAATCGGGCCGTAGATGATGTCGTAAGCCTTGCCCACTTCGTAGTCCGGGACCAGGGAATACTCGCTCGTGTAGAGCCTGTCGCCGTCGTAAAGGTCGATGACCTTGTTCTTGTTGTAGGCAATGGAAAAACGCAGGTTCAGCCTCGTCTCGTCCATATCCAGAAGGGTAGCGGACACGGCGGCCTCGATACCGGAATTGCTCAGCACGCCGATATTCCGCCTCATGGTAACGAATCCGTTCGAAGACGGCACGGGCACATCCAGGAGGGCGTCTTCAGTCACCCTGTCGTACCAGCCCACATCGAAGGAGACCCTGTTCCAGAAGCCTATGGAGACTCCGGCCTCCGTGGAAATTGTCTGCTCGGGTTTCAGGGAATCGTTGTAAAGGGACACGAGTTCGAGAAGCCGGCGGTCGCCGTAGCTGTCGTCGAGGTATTGGAAAGTGGCTACCGCCAATGACGGCGATACGCCGGCAAGGCTGGCCGTGCGTCCGTATGACGCCTTGAACCGCAGTGCGGAAATCGGGTTCCAGTCCTTGAAATAGCTCTTGACATTCCAGCCGGCACCTACCGCCCAGGCTGCGTTCCAGCGTTTGTCCTTCGGGAGGATCGACGAGGCGTCCGCCTTGTATGTCCCGAAAAGGTCGTAGGTCCCGTCGAAACTGTATCCGGCCAGGGCCCCGATACCGACCTGGGCCGTCTTTTCCTTCTGGTTCGAAGAGTTGACCTTGCGGGTCCCCTCTATGGACTGGTTGATGGCTGCGGCGGAATTCAGCAGGCCGACTCCGTAGCCGGTAATGGACATGTTGTCGAAGTCGTCCATATAATAGTCGGTGTTGGCTCCGAGAGTGACATCGTGTTTGCCGAAAACCCTGTTCCAGGTCACGCGCACGTTGTACGAGACGTTCGTGTTCACGTTTTTCGCCTTGTAGAGGCGTCCGCGCTCTATCTCGTCCGCCCCGCTCTGCTGCTCGGAATATGATGTCGAAGGGGTGAAGTCCTGGGATTCGGACAGTACCATGTCGAGACCGACTACCGCGTCCACATCCAGGCCTTTGAGAGGGGTGAGGTTGATGCTGGCCGTCGCCCCGAAACGTTTTTCGGTGGAGACTTTCTCGTACTGGTAGAAAAGGTCGTCGTATGTCCTGTTCGGATACGACCATAGTTCCCCGCTCGTCTTGCTCTCGTACGGGTTCAGTTCATAAATCAGCGATGTCGGCGAATATTCCGAACTGTTCGGGCTGTTCGCCTTCGAATAGCCGCCGTTGACGCTGACCGATACATAGCCGATGTTCGCAATCGCCTGGTCGAGGCTGATCCTGCCGGTAAACCTGCTGACGTCGTTACCTGGAATCTGCCCCCCCTGGTAGCTGTAATTCGCGGATGCGTAATAAGATGTCTTGCTGTTCCCGCCTCTTACGCTGAGGTTGTGCCTCTGATAGAAATCGTTCCGCAGGAGTTCCTTGAACCAGTCCGTGTTCGTCTTCCTGAGTTCGTTCAGTTTGGCCTGGCCCTCCGCCACGAGTTCTTCTATGTTTTCCGCACCGCGGTTCTGCTCGCGGATGTATTCCTCGCTGTAAAGATATCCCGGTGCATTCGGATTCCTGAGCCGGCGTTCGAGTTCGAGTTTTTCGTCGGTTTCCATCATCAGGACTCCGCGGCGGCCCCTGGTGGTGACGCCTGCGTTGAAATTGTATGTCACGAGGGCCTCGCCTGTGGTTCCGCGGACGGAAGTGATTTCAATGACGCCGTTCGAAGCCTTGGTCCCGTACAGGGCGCAGGCCACGGCGTCCTTCAGAATCTTGATGTCCGCTATGTCCATAGGGTTCAGGGTCATAAAGGCATCGGACGAGATGACCTGGCCGTCGAGCACGAAAAGCGGCTCGTTGGCTGCATCTCCTTCACGGAACGAGGAATTTCCCCTGATGCGGATTTCCGGTTTCGTTCCGAGGTCTCCGCGGTTCGTTACGACCAGTCCGGGAGCGGTACCCTGCAGGGCTACGGACATGTCCACCATAGGCTTGTCCTGCAGCCTTTTGACATCGACGGTGGTGATGACACCGGATTTCGAACGGATGTCGATGTCGTTGATGTTCTGCTTCCCGGTCACGACGGCACCCTCCATCATATTGGCATCTTCCTCCAGTATGACGGTGATTTCCTTCTGCCCGGTGTAGCCTACGGTCTTGGACTTCATCCCGAGGAACGAGATCTCGATCAGGATGTCGCCCCTGTCAGGCAGTTCGATGGAAAAGTACCCGTTGGTATCGGTCGATGTCCCGTAGCCTGTGTCCCCGCGCACGAAAACGTTCGCTCCGGCCAAAGGCTCATCCCAAACGTCCACGACGCGCCCCGCCAGAACGCGGGTGCCCTGGGCTGCCGCAGAGATGTATGCTAAAGTGAAAAACAGCAATGAAAGGACAAACTTCCACTTCATAGGCAAAAATTGTCAAATTCGTTTTTAATACCTGCTTTTTATTGGAGCTGCCTCATTTTTATTTGGGGAAGAGGCAGCTGTCAAAACAGCAGAAATCAAAAGTAGGATTTTTTCGACAAAAAACCAACATTCTGCACTGCCGATTTTAATTCCAATCACAATAAATGATTAGCCTGCCGGCAGAAATACCCCTATACTGTGTCATACCGAGTACAAACTACCGGAACTTGGGAATTCAGCCGTCAGAGGGGATGGGATTCTGTTCTCACGGGGGATTCGGATGTGACTGGACGCCCTTTCTTCCTGGCCCGCTTTTCGTACCGCTCTATATACTTCCGGAGCATCTCGGCATCCTTCCGCGCCCGCTCCTGCGCCTGCCTCAGCGCCTTTCGTTTTTTCTCGCGCAGCTTTTCCGCTTTCCGGTCCGCCTTTGCCTGCTCCCTGTCGGCATCGGCCTTGTCCTTTTCGGCCCAGCGGGCCTGTTTGGCATCCGCCCTCTCCTTTTTCTTACGCTCCCTTTCCGCGACTTTCACAGCCTTCATTTCGGCCTTGGTCAGAACCCTTGAAGGATCGTTCAGAGAGGCTATCGAGTCTGCCCTGGCGATGCTGTCCGCCACTGCAATGGAGTCGGCTGCGGCTTTCAGACTGTCCTGCAGGGCGATGGAATCCGCTTTCACGGCATTCAGCGAGTCAAGCCGCGCTATCGCCAGGGAATCCCTTATCTGCTCCTGCCGCAGGGCTTCGAGCCGCTCCTTTTCCTGCTGCTCCACAGCCCGGACGTGGTTCAGGGAATCCCGGACCGCTATCTGGAGATAGATGTCGTCGATATATCCCGGGAAATAGATGTCCGTCTGCGTATATCTTGCCCTCGGCCTGGCGTTGTACTTCGTCCTTTCCGACGGTCTCAGATCCAGGGACGTCACCGCATACCGGTCTTCCGGCCGCCTTTCCGGGGTCCAGTTGAACCCTTTCAGTTTCCTGTCCTCCTCGCTCAGCTGCACGGTCGGATAGGCATCGCTCACCGCCGTGTCGAAATAGTATATCCTGTTGATATTCCCGTCCTTGAATATGGCGGAAAGCATCTTGGAGTCTTTCTTGTTTACCGTGGCCAAAGCATCGTTCTCCTCGATGTAGAAAAGGGCGGAAGCCCCTCCGAGTGCGTCGAAACGGGAAAGCTCCCCGTCTCCGGAGAAATACGCCATCATCTCGGCCCCCTTTATCTGGTCGTAATGCGCAGTGTCTTCCTGTATGTGGATGAACGCATTGGACATCAGACTGGCCTTTTCCATGGCGTTGTTGCGGATGACTACCGAGATGCTGTCCGCGTTGTACTGCTGCGTGATTTCGTTCCATATCGCCGGCTCCCTGAACAGCCTCGCGAGCGAATCCAGATCCGAGTACAGCAGCGAGTCGCATACTACCTGCATGTTCTTGCGGTAGATTTTCACGTTCCTCAGAGCCACTACAAAGCCGATTTTCGTCGTGTCCGGCGAGGCTATGGAATCGGCAGCCGCCAGCGAATCGGAAACGGCGAGCGAATCGGAAACGGCAAGGGAGTCGGAAACAAAGGTCAGTGAATCGGAGATGGCCAATGAATCCGCAGGGGACGATAATCTCAGGGTGTCCGTTCCGGACAATGTGTCCGGCGATGCGGAAGTGTCCGTTACCGCCAATGAGTCCATGGCCGCCGCAGCTGCCGCTATGGAGTCCTGACGGGCAATGGAATCCCGTGCCGCCCTGGCAGCCTCAGCCTTCCTTGCAGCCTCTTCCGCTGCCCTTTTCTCGGCTTCCGCCCTTTCCCGGGCCGCTTTCTGCGCTATCTTGTTCGGGTCATTGGCCGCTGCCTCCTCCGCCTTTTTCGCAGCCTCTTCCGCAGCTTTCCTGCGGAATTCGGTGACCGGGTCTATGTCCAGGTTCTGTTTTCTCACAGCCGCCTCGGCGATGGTCAGGGAGTCCAGTTCGAACATCTGGCGGGTGTAGTGTATCAGCGTGTCCGCCCCGAAATAGACGGTGTCTTTCCGCGAATCTTCTTCCGTGACCGTGATGACTGCCGGATCGCGGGTCAGCGTGACAGTGGAGAGAGTATCCACATAGTCCAGTTTCCCGGCGAGGGCATAGACATTCCTTGTCGTGTCTGTCATCTGCACGTTCCCGTACATCTGGATGTCGGAAGTGTTCCTGTTGAAATAAAGCGAGTCGCACCAGGCTTCCTGGGTGTCGGACATCAGGTGCACGCTGTTTCTGAAAAAGAACTGTTCGCGCCCCCTGTCGTACCATCCTGCCTCGGAAGACAGCATATTCTTGTCTTTCCAGGCATTCGTTCCCGTTCCGAAAGTGGCAAGGGATGTTTCCGACTCGTATTTCAAGGTGTTGGTCTTGATAAAGATGGAATCCGTGAACATGTTGACATCCGAACGGAAGTCGAAAGTCTTTATCTTCGAATCGTAGGTGCCGTCCCGGCTTTCGATGATCTGCCCGTCCTTGTCCCGCATCGCGCCGCCGCGGAAGAATACGGCCACGCTGTCCTTGGTGTTGTAGTCTAAGAATTTGGTGCGCAGGGTGTTGTTGTCCTTGTCCTGAAGCTGCACGATATTGCCCCGGAATTCCGCAAGGTCCGTGTCGATATAGTACTTCATCTTCTCGCTCTGCAGTTCGGTCTGTTCCTGCACTATGCGTACGTTGCCGATGGCGTCGATGATCCTCGTGTCGACATTCCAGAGAGCGGTGTCGCAGTGAAGATAGGTGTTGTTGTGGAAAAAGACGGCCGGTCCCGTGATCTTCCTGTAGCTCATCCCGTCTATTTCAAGCAGCTGTGCGCTTTTCCCGCTCAGCAGGCGCACCAGACTGTCTTCCTGCTCCTCTTTCCGGGGGACAGGCCGGGGAGCGGGCTTTAACGTGTCTGCCAGTGACGCCTTTGTCCCTACAGTATCGGCAGCCGCCGTGTCGCGGACCTGTAAAGCAGTCGTGTCGTGAATCTGTACAGCTGCCGGTGCGGGCACAGCCGTGTCCCGATCCTGTACGACCGTCCGGCCTGACCCGGCTGTCCGGGCATCGGGATGCCGGAAAACCACGGTCAGAAAGACCAGGAAAACCACTGTGGAAAATCTTCGCATAAAAATCGGGAATATCGATCGGAAACCTTATTCTCCGTCAGTTCTGATTTTTTCGGCCCATCCTTCGTGTTCGAAAGAGCAGTCCTGGAAAATAGGGTCGATGACAATGTATGTCTCGCCGATTTTCCTGCTTATGAACTCATCTATGGCTTCCATCTCCCGCTCATTCTTGGCCTGTCTCATCAGGAGGTCATAGTCTTCCGAGAACGAGGCCGTGTGTGCCGGGAGGATTCTGTCCACCCTGATTATCTTGTAGACCGTGTTGCCGGAGCGGCCTTCATTGTCTCTGGATTCGAACGGTTCCGAGATTTCGCCCTCTTTCAGATCCTTTATGGCGTTGTAGTCCTCGGGTTTGAGCTGGTCGATTTCGAAGTAGGAAGATCCGGTGTTCGGATCAGCCATCTGGCCGCCGTTTGTCCTGGTAGCCGGGTCCTGCGAATAGAAGCGTGCCGCCAGGTCGAAAGACACGGCCCCGTTCTGCAGTTCGGTCTTCAGACTGTCCAGGGTGGCAAATGCCGTTGTCCTGTCTTCTTCCGTGTATTCCGGTTTCAGCAGGATGTGACGGGCATTGAACATGTCCCCTTTCTTTTCGATGACCTCTATGATGTGGAATCCGTCCGGGGTCTCCACGATCTGCGACACTATGCCCGGCTTCAGGGCCATGGCAGCATCCGAAAATGCCGGCCAGAACACCGATTTTGAAGCCATCCCGAGTTCTCCGCCCCTCCTGGCACTGCCGGGATCCTGTGAGTATATGCGGGCGAGGATCGAAAATTTCTCCCCGTTCATTATCCTTTCGCGGATGGCGAGAAGCCTGTCCTTGACGGCAAGGTTTGCCGCCTCGCGGTCCGGATAGATACATATCTGGCTGAGCTGGTATTTTATCGGGACTATCGGCAGGTCGAGAGAGTCCGTCGCCTCGATGTATTTCTGGACGTCGTACGGCGTCATTTCGGGTGCCGAGGATGCGACATTCATCTGCATCTGCTGCGTCAGGCTCTGGTCTTCCAGCGCCTGTCTCCACTCCTGGCGGAGCTTGTAGAGAGGCTTGTTGAAATACTGTTCCACGTTTTCGTCTCCTCCGAGCTGGGTCCTGATATTGTCGACCCTGTTCCTGAGCTCGGACTCCACCATGTCGTTGTTCACGGTCAGCGAATCCAGCCTTGCCTGCATCAGGAACAGCTTGGAGACCATCATCTGTTCGAGAAGTTCGCACCTGATGTTCCTGTCCGAGGCCATCCCCTGCGCACGCATTATCTGCACCTCTTCCTCGAGTTGCGAAATGGAAATCATTTCATTGCCGACCACTGCCACGGTCTTGTCTATGATTCCGTCGGGATAAGTCTGTGCCGATGCCGTCATCTGCATTGCAGCGACAGCTGCCGCCAAAGCCAGTATTTTCGTCAATCTGTCCATATCTAAACTTTTTCTGCCGGCTTCCGGTGGAAGGCCGGTCTTGCGTTATGCGGGAAACCGTTTGCCGGAATTCCGCTAATATATTACAAATTTTCCATTTTCGCGAGCATCTTCAAGCAAGTCCTGTTCTAAGCCGGACACTAACTTGTGGCGGCGGATGCCTATCAGGATTCCCTTGATTTCCTGACGGCAATAGTCGAGCGGAAGGACATCTCCCGTGTTCGCAAAGTCTTGGATATAAGCAATATTCACTTTTCCGTAGTCGGTGTCCCGTATCTGGATGAAAGAGTTTTTCATCTGTGCGAGCAGGCTGCCGTAGTCTGTCCCGAAGTCCTTGGCGAGCTCGGTGACCGGCACCCATTTGTCGCCGTATCCCGTAAATTTATCGGCAAAAGTGCTGGCCAGGCTGTCCGCGAAGAAGATGTCGTCTTCACTCTTCGAAGCCATTTTTTTCTTTATGGTCTCGATGTTCGGGGAGTCGGAGGATATCCTCATGAATTTGGCCTTCACGACAGGGACCGAGGCTATGAAGTCCTGTTTGTGGGAGTCGTAGTAGGCTTCGATTTCTTCCGTGGTGACATTCGTGTCGAGCCTTTCGTTGACATAACGCTGTTCATACCGGTATTTCAGCAAGGCCTTCCGGTATGCTTCGAGTTCCGCTGTCACATCCTTTTCCTGCTTGGACAGCTGCGCTTCGGCTATGTCCGCATAGACCAGATCGGCAGCCCAGGAGTTGATGTACTGCATCACAAGGCGCATACTGTCTTCCGGAGATGTACCCGGCGGTACCAGACGGGCCACATCGCTGTGGGTCAGCCTGTGGTGTCCGACTTTCGCGACAGCGCGGCCGTTGTCGAAACGAGAAGAAATCGCCTTACACGACATAAACATCGGCAAGGCGATCAGAATAAATGCTGCGGATATAAGGAAATGCCTCATCCGCCTGTCTATCTTGAGTAGTTCGGAGATTCGCGGGTGATGGTGACATCGTGCGGATGCCCTTCCACGAAGCCTGCATGCGTGATTCTGACGAATTTCGCCGACCTCAGGGTCTCTATGTTTTTCGCCCCGCAGTATCCCATACCGGCACGCAGCCCTCCCACGAGCTGGTAGACCACCTCCGAGAGCGTCCCCTTGTAAGGGACCTGTGCCACGATGCCTTCCGGCACGAGTTTCTTGACATCTTCCTCCATGTCCTGGAAGTACCTGTCCTTGGAGCCCTGCTGCATGGCTTCAAGTGAGCCCATCCCCCTGTAAGACTTGAATTTACGTCCGTTGAGGATGATGGTTTCCCCAGGGGATTCCTCGACCCCGGCGAAGAGCGAGCCTGCCATAACGGTGCTGGCTCCTGCTGCAAGGGCCTTTACGACATCGCCCGAATATCTGATGCCGCCGTCGGCAATGACAGGGATGCCCGAACCCTTTAGGGCGGACGAAGCCATCATCACGGCCGACAACTGAGGCATGCCCACGCCTGCGATGACGCGGGTCGTGCAGATGGAGCCCGGCCCTATGCCGACCTTGACGGCGCTCACGCCTGCATCCGCCAGGGCTTTCGCGCCTTCTGCCGTAGCCACGTTTCCGGCCACTATCTGTATGTCTGGAAGGGCTTCGCAGGCTTTCTTTATCACGTTGAGCACCCCTACGGAGTGGCCGTGCGCTGTGTCTACCACCACGGCATCGGCTCCGGCATGGGTCAGCATTTCGATGCGTTCGATGGTGTCGGACTTGACGCCTACCGCGGCAGCCACGAGCAGCCTGCCTTTAGAGTCCTTGGAAGCGATAGGGTTGTCCTTTATCTTCATCAGGTCCTTGTAGGTGATGAGGCCTTCGAGAGTCCCGTCCTTGTTTACGACAGGGAGTTTTTCCACCTTGTATTTTCTGAGAAGCGCGGTGGCCTCGGAGAGGCTGATGCCTGAAGGTGCCGTCACGAGGTTCTCGGAAGTCATTATCTGCGAGATGGGGAGCTTCATGTTGTCCTGAAAGCGCAGATCCCTGTTGGTGACGATGCCGATCAGGTGCATGTTGCCGTCTACCACCGGGATTCCACCGATATGATGCTGGGCCATCATTCCGAGAGCGTCCCCTACGGTAGCGTCCGGACGGATCGTGATAGGGTCGTCTATCATGCCGTTTTCAGCCCTTTTCACCTTTTTCACCTGATTCATCTGGGCTTCGATGGTCATATTCTTGTGGATCACGCCGATGCCTCCGGCCCTTGCCATAGCGATGGCCAGATCGGCCTCGGTGACAGTGTCCATGGCGGCAGACACGATCGGAGTCTGCAGCTTTATGTCCTTTGAAAACCAGGTAGTGACATCCACTTCACGCGGAAGCACCTCGGAGCGTGCCGGAATCAGCAAAACATCATCGAAGGTCAGTCCTTCGGGAATCTCGTAATTGGTAAATGTCTGCATCTCGTAAATTTTAATTCGCAAAGATAATGAAAATTGACGGAAATGCGTTATTTTTTGTTTTTTTGGCTTATTCCGGTTTTGGGTGAGGGCAGATCTCTCGACTGCGCTCGAGATGACATGGCGGGGTGCAATCGGGATGACAAAGAGAACTGACAACGGGATGACAGGGAGGGCTGGTAACGGGCACCCTGGAAGGTGTCGCGTTCAAGGAGGCGGGCATCGAGGAGGCGGAGGAGCTCGAAGTTGCGGACCAGACCCCAGGGAGTCTCGTTCACGAAGCGCGGCGGGACTTCACCCGCTATGCGTTCTATGTAGAGGTCGGGGCGCAGCCTTTCGAGGATGTCTATGATGAAATCGAGGTATCCGGCCAGGGAGAATCTTGTGAAATCTTCCGGATGTTCCGCATATTCCTTCTCCATTGCCGTGCCCTTTATGATTTGCAGCTGGTGGAACTTTACCGACCTCAGGGGCAGGGCGTTTATCGTTTCCGCACTGTCCTTCATCATTTCCTCCGTTTCCCCCGGGAGGCCGAATATAAAATGGGCTCCCGTGTCTATGCCCCTTTCCGCTGTCATTTCCACAGCCTTTTGTGCACAGTCGAAGTCATGCCCCCTGTTTATCCTCCTCAACGTCTTGTCGTTGCACGATTCGATGCCGTATTCCATCACCACGACCGGTTTTTTGAGAGGTTTCCCGCCGACGGTACGTTCCCAGCCGCTGTCAGGCAGCAACATCCCGTCTGCGATGTCCGCTATCATATCCAGTTTCCTTCCGTCGACGCAGTCCGGCCTCGTGCCTATGACGATTCCGGCCACGGCAGGATGCGACAGAGCCTCCAAATACAGTTCCCGGAGCTTTTCCACCGGTGCATAGGTGTTCGAATAGGCCTGGAAATAGGCCAAATAATGCTCTGCCGTGCGGTATCTGCCCTTGTGGAACTCTATCCCCTCGTCCATCTGCTGCCGGAGAGTCTTCCCGGGAGTGCTGTAGCCCGGGTGGAATGCAGCATTGTCGCAATAGGTACAGCCTCCGACACCGGCAGTCCCGTCCCTGTTCGGGCAGGAGAATCCGGCATCGAGGACTATCTTCTGGAGCCGCTCTCCGTAGACTTTCCTGAAGTAGCCTACGAAACTGTTGTACCTTTTCCCTTCGGAGAAATCGAACACGTCCCTTTATTCTTTTTCTTCGGCAAAGGTACTGAATTTTTCCGGCCGGCGTGCGGGTCATTCTTCCGCATTTCCGGAGGAATCTTCGAACACCCAGACCGCCTTGCAGGGCGATACTCCGGCCGTCACGGACCAGGACAGGGAGCCGTCGGCATTGAAATAATGCACCTTTCCCGGGTTTATGTAGTCGCCGGCATCGAAAATGACGAAATCTCCGGTCGCAGGATTTATCTCGAGTCCGTAGCATACGGACAGGTTCACGCCGGACAGGTTCAGAAAACTCTCTTCCTTATATCCCGAATCCGTGATTTTCCCGAACGCGTCGATAGAATTCCAGTTCCCGTCATAGGCGGTGGTGTGCGTGTAGACCGTGCCGTCGTAGAGGCACCAGTTGGTCAGGGACTTCCCATAGACGGACTTCACTTCGTCCGTCCTGCGGTCATAAGAGAACACGGCCCCCGGATCAGCCCCGTAGTCTCCGCGTGCGATCACGTATTCGGTCTCTCCCGTGCACAGTATCTTGTACAGGTTCCTGTAACCGGTGTCCACTGTCCTGTCCACCGTAAAGTCCGAGACGTCCACTACCGATATGGTCTGTTCGTAGGCAGTCTGCCCCGAGTCATCCTTGGTCAGGCCGCCGGAGTTGAGGACATAAATGAATCCGTCGTGATAGTGCAACTGCTCCGGGTCGTGTCCCACCTGTATCTTCCCTGTCACGGACCAGTCCGACATCGAGACCTTGTATAGGGTCCCTTCGTCGGCGTACGAAGTCACGTAGAGGCAGCCGTCCGCCTCGATGATGCTGCGGCACTGCGGGATTTCCACGGCCGTGATATGCTTTGCCGTGTGCGCATCCGCGACTTCGAGCAGATTCGAGCCGTTCAGCACCATTATCAGATAATCGTCAGTCAGCAGCATATCGTTTCCCGTATCGCCCAGACCGTATGCCATATCCGGGTTCTGCTTGCCGAAGTAATCCGTTATGTATCTGCCGTTTCTCAGATCGACATAGTCGAGAGTGGAGTTGTTGGCGCCCCAGCCTCCCTGATTCAGGACATAGAAACCGAGGACCTCCGACTGCACCCGGGGAATCGTCAGATAGGGTTCATCCGGGGATTCCGTTCCCACTTTGTCGCAAGAAAAAAGGAATGTTCCGGCTGCTAACATCATTGCCGTTTTCCTGATGCCCCGGAAAGGTTTTTCAGAATGGGAAAAACTCATAATATCAAAAATTTAACTGTAACATAAGTCTGTAGTTTATCCCCGGCATCGGGTAGCGCGACACGATTTCATAGGAGGAGTCGGTCGCATTGTTCACGGCGGCGGAAACTTTCATAAACCCGAACAGTTTCTTCGACAGCATCAGGTCGAGGTTCGCATACGGCTTCAGAAGATTCGCGGCGATGTTCGCCGAAGCGCGGTATCTGACGGAATTGTATATGAAATTGGCCGAGAAGGACCAGGTCTTCCAGTCTGCCGAGACTGTCGAAGAGACGGAATGGAGAGGGATATATGCAATCTGCCCTCCGTACCACTCCGATGCCGGGTCGGAAAGGTCTTTCGATCTTTCGTAAGTGTAGTTTATCAGGGCGGAAACGGACAGACCGCCGAATCCGAACCGGTTGTCTGCGGATACAGTCCAGCCGTAGCCGCGGACGAGGCCGTAGTTGAACGCCGACCAGACAAACTGGTTGGCTGCCGGGATCCAGACTATCTTGTCGCGGGTGATATTGTAGAACCCGTCTATCCGGAAGTCGCATGACCATATCCCTGCACCTGTCGAATATGCTGCGGTGAGATCGAACTGGTCCACAGTTTCCGGATTCAGGATATGGGCCGTGTTGGATGACGGGGAGGAGACATAATAAAGTTCGTTGAATGTCGGGAGCCTGAACGAATTTTTCCAGTACAGCAGGAATCTGAAATGTCCGGGAGAATACTGGAACGAAAGGAAAGGCGACACCTTATTATATAAGAGGCCGGAATTGTCTCGGGAATGATTGTACACGAGCGAGCCGGCGGCGGAAAGGTTCCTGTAGCGGAATCTTATCCCGGAGGCCAGAAGCGAGGACCACCGGAACCTGTCGGAGAAGCCGGCCACGTCGGACTCGAGATAGTCGGCGATGTTGTCCCAGGCCAGCGAAAAGGTGAGGTTCCCGTATTTCCAGGCGGCAGCGGCGGACAGATAGCCCTCCTGCTGGTAATAATGCAGGTTCTTGTACCGGACGGACTTGTTGCCTGTCGTGTCCTGCAGGTAGTTGCAGTAGTCGTATGCGTATTTCCCGAGGATTTTCAGCGAAAACGCCCCTTCGGAATATCCGTAGTTCCCCTGGACGAAAATGTTGTCGTCCCTCTGGCTGTCCCCGTTCTGCACCTGTCCGCCCTGTCTGATGACCGGGCCCGGGAGTCCTCTGTCCGAATGGAACCAGTAGCCTTTCAGATGAAGTCTCGAATTTGCGGACTTATAGTAGAACGAGGGTTCGATGTGGAAGGACGACAGGGCGGAGTTTTTCCTGATTTCGGTCGTGTCCGCCCCGAAAGAGTTTACGTATGTGAACGGATAGTCCCCGTCGGTGTGGCGGTAGTCTCCGAGAAGCTTCAGATATGTCTTCCTGCCGAGCCTCTTCGATAAGGAAAGGTATCCCGAACCGGTGTTGAATGAGCCGTATCCTCCACGTGCTTCGATTGTGTACGGCCGGGAAAAATCCGGGAATCTGGATTTCAGGTACACGGTCGAGGATGAGGCCTGCTCCGAGGCGGACTGCAGGGCGGAGGATGAGCCGGCATTGAAAACGGACACCGATTCCAGGTCTTCCGCCGAATACCTTCCGAGATCCACCTGTCCGTTCTGTATGTTGTTGAGCCTGATGCCGTCGAGGAAGATTCCGGTATGCTGGGAGCCGAGCGACCTGACGTTTACGGTCTTCAACCCTCCGAGCCCGCCATAGTCCTTGATCTGGATTCCTGAAACATATCTGAGTACATCCGGGACGGAACCGGAGGCCACAGAAGCGATGCGTTCGGACGATATGGTCTGAACGGCAGGAGACTCGAATCTGAAGGATGACACCTCGGATGCGGACAAAGTGTCAGCCATCTCCGGCATCGCGGCCAGGAGCAATGTTAAAACCCACATAAGTTGAACCGTAAAGAGGCGGCTCCCGCAACCGTATTTTCCCGCCCGTCCAATAACGTGCAGACGTGCTTGGCAGAGCATAGGGAGCGGCCGTTTCCGTCCATAATCCCGTGGTCGGAAATCCTGTAAATGCAAAGGCAGGTCTTCTGGCTCGTCCCGGCTTCACGCCTTCCCGGCCGCAGGCGGCCAGTGGCAGAGATTGTGAAGCCTTTTTCCCGTAACAAGACGGGCAGGACACACAGCAACGGGTATTGTTGCAGATTCTCACTGCATTCCCTCTTCGTCCGTCGCGCAGCCTTTATGTGCGTTCAGGAACCTTTGCCGGTGCAATTATAGCAATAATTTTCCGGAATTTCTCTTTTTTACGGTTTTTTAACTTTTTTCTGTTTTTTTAACTTTTTTCCGCATCCGCGGGCAGGATCTGTTTTGACATTCTCGAAACTGTTTCCTACTTTTGGCATTCGAACAGGATTTACAGCCGAAACCGATGGGATTCAGGAAAATCATACTGACTGTGTCGCTTGCCGGGATTCTTGCGGCAGGCTGCGGAGGGTCGCGGACGGACCGGGAGCTTTTCGGTATGGTGTATTATGTTCCGGAGTATGCGACCGGCTTCGAAATCCGCGGGATTGAGGGACGGCAGAGCAGGGTGCTGAGAATCAAGTCTTTGTGGCAGGGAGAGACGACGCCGGTACAGGATGTCTTCATAGCGCGGGGAGGGGAGTGTCCCCCGGAAGGTTTTGCAGGGCAGGTCCTGGACGGAGATGCGGAAAGGGTCGTGGCGATGTCTTCGTCTTACATCGCGATGATGGACCTGCTCGGGGAAGTGTCGAAAGTCAAGGCCGTATCGGGGCTCGACTTTGTCAATAACGCTTGCATACGGTCGCACCGTGACCGGGTGGAGGACGTGGGGAGCGAGACGAATGCGGATTTCGAGAGGCTTCTTGCCGTGTGTCCGGATGTGGTCCTGCTCTACGGGATTTATTCGGCAAGCGCTATGGAAAGGCCTCTGGACCGGCTCGGTATCCCGTTTGTCTATATGGGGGAGTATCTGGAGCAGTCGCCTCTCGGACGGGCGGAATGGATAGTGGCGGTTTCCGAGATCCTGGGATGCAGGGACAGGGGGGAATCGGTCTTCAGGTCGGTAAGAGACAGGTACAATGCTCTGAAAAACAGTGTCTCCGAGGTGCGGGACCGCCCTGCCGTGATGCTGAATGTGCCGTATGGGGACCTGTGGTATATGACGCCTGTCCGTTCGGCAATGGCGGCTCTGATAGATGACGCGGGGGCCCGGTATGTGTACCGGGAAGAGGAAAAGTCCGTCTCCGGCAACAGGGACGGTGCTGGAAATGGCGGCGGCGCTGCCAAGACGGTGCCGATAGACAGGGAGAAGGCTTACCTGCTGGCATCTGAAGCCGATTTCTGGCTGAATGTGGGGCAGTTCGGGTCGATTCCGGAGATAGTTTCGGCGTATCCGGAATTCGCCGGCGTGAAGAGCATAGGAGCCGGGGCCGTTTTCAACTGCGACAACAGGGTGAATGCCGCCGGAGGGAATGATTTCTGGGAATCGGGCCTGGTCCGTCCGGACCTCGTCCTGCAGGATCTCGTGCGTATATTCCACCCGGAATTTTCCCCGTCCGACTCACTGATATATTACAGGAGATTGCATTAGAGATGCAGGGTCAGGCTGGACCCGGCGTACGGCGTAGCACCCGTGCGGGGAGGGTTTCCGCTTACAGGGAAGACAGCAAAGGCCTGCAGGATTCCGCGAAAGGATTATGAAGAGAAGCAATATATTATTTACAGGAGGTGCAGTGCTCCTGATCGGGCTGTTCCTGACGGATCTGATGACAGGAAGCGCAGGGATTCCGCCGGGAGATGTGTGGAAGGCGGTGACAGGGGGAGATGTCGGAGAACAGGGTCGGACCATCATAAACGGGATAAGGCTGCCGAAGGCCGTTACCGCCGTTCTGGCCGGCATAGCGGTGTCGGTGAGCGGTCTGCTGATGCAGACTCTTTTCCGGAACCCGCTTGCCGGTCCGTACGTGCTCGGCATCAGTTCGGGAGCGTCTCTCGGTGCCGCCCTCTGTGTGCTGAGCGCATCTTCCCTCCTCGTCGGGGAATCCGTTTCCGCCACACTCGGACTTGCCGGGGCGGCCTGGGTGGGCGCCGCGGCTGTATTGGCCGTCATCGCGCTGGCCAGCAGGAAAATAGGGGACATTACCGTTATCCTTATACTCGGGATGATGCTCGGAGCCGGGATCGATGCTTTCGTGCAGATTCTGCAGTTCCTCAGCGACGAGCAGTCCCTCAAATCGTATGTCGTCTGGACGATGGGGTCTCTCGGGAACGTTTCCGGTCTTCGTCTCGTTATCCTCGCCGTGGCTACGGTCTGCGGCTTAGGTATTTCAATCGCTTCTTCCAAGGCTCTGAACCTGCTGCTTTCAGGGGAGGAATACGCCCTTTCGGCAGGAGCCGACATCCGCCGGTCGAGAATCGCCGTCTTCATTGCCACGGTCCTGCTTTCCGGGACAGCCACGGCCTTTTGCGGCCCTCTCGGGTTTGTGGGCCTGGCCGTCCCGCATATCGCCAGGATAGTTACCGGGAATGCCGACCATCGCGTACTCATTCCGGCCACGGTGCTTTGCGGCGGCATCCTTATGTCCGGCTGCAATATCATCGCCAAGCTTTCTGCCATCCCGATCAATGCCATTACTTCCCTTGTAGGCATCCCGGTCGTCATCTGGGTCCTGCTCCACAGCCATACCGGACGTGGCGTACAAACATAATCGCAATATGATAGTCCTGAATCATCTTTCCATAGGCCACTCCCGCCACCCTGTCCTCCGCGACCTTTCCGTCACTTTCCCGGGCGGAGAACTGACCGCCCTGCTCGGCCGCAACGGCAGCGGGAAAAGCACCCTTCTCCGCACGGTGGCCGGCCTGCTGAAGCCGCTTTCCGGCTCCGTCCTTATCGACGGCGCGGACATTTCGACCTTGTCGCGGAACGGGGTAGCTAAGAAAATATCCTTGTCCACGGCTGCCGGTGTCCGTATCCCGCATCTGAAATGCAGGGATCTCGTGGCTATGGGCCGTGCTCCCTGGACGAACTGGGCGGGTCGGCTGCATCAGGACGATGAAAGGATAATCGACAGGGCCATAGAACTTGTGGGGATGCAGGACTATGCCGACAGGGAGGCAGGCAGGATGTCCGACGGGGAATGCCAGAAGATACTGATAGCCCGGGCCTTGGCGCAGGATACCCCTGCCATGCTTTTGGATGAACCGACAGCGTTCCTGGATGTCCCGGGCAGGCTCCAGGTCATCTCTATCCTTGCGAAACTGGCATCGGAGGAACACAAGACGATAGTTTTTTCCACCCACGATGTCGGCATTGCCCTGGAAAAGGCCGACAATGTCTTTCTGATAGGCCGGAACGGCTGTTATTTCGGTAAGGCATCAGACCCGGAAACCGCATCGGTAATCCGCCGGGCCTTTATCGGAGATTCCGGTGAATGTGTCAGCCGGGACGGACGTTAGACGTAACAACCAAACTATTATAATTATGAAACTGTTGAATGAATTCAAGACATTTGCCATGCGCGGCAATGTCATCGACATGGCCGTCGGTGTGATCATGGGAGGGGCTTTCGGGAAAATCGTCAGCTCGCTGGTGAACGATGTCATCATGCCGCCGATAGGCGTCCTGATCGGCGGGGTGGACTTCAAGGACCTGTCCATCACCCTCAAAAAGGCGGTAATGGATGCAAACGGAATCGAAACGGCGCCGGCCGTGACGTTGAACTACGGAATGTTCCTGCAGAATACCTTCGATTTCCTCATCATAGCGTTCGTGATATTCATGATGGTCAAAGGTCTCAATGCCCTGATGAAGAAGAAGGAAGAGGCCCCTGCACCTGCTCCGGCAAAGCCTGAACCTACTGTCGACCAGAAACTCCTGACGGAAATCCGCGATATCCTCAAGGAAAAATCCGCTTCGAAGTGATGGGGACGACATCTCGCCGGAATTTTCTTAAGCAGGCTCTTCCATAGTCTTTATTTTTTCGAAGGCAATAATTGCATCGGCCCTGGAAATTCCATATATTTGCACAAACGAAAGACCATGGGTCATGGAAGCGTTCGGAATCCTATCTTATGTAGAATAATTCAATCAAATAAAAATTCTTACAATTATGAAAAAGTTGATTTTGTTTGCTCTGGCCATAGGGGGTATGCTACTGAACGGATGCGACAAGGACAATAACAACGGTACCGGAAACGGAACATTCGAACTCGACGGGAGGACGCACAGCGTTACCGGGGCGGTTGTCTATCGCTATGACACTCAACCCACTTCGCAAACCACGAATTATGAAGTCTATCTGTTGCTGGACGGGACTACATGGGCTGCACTGAACAGCGAAGACGAATACAGCAAATCCGTTTATTTTGATTTATACTTTGACGGGGTTATAAATGAACTGCCAGCAGGAACATATCCGTTTTCCGAAAACGACGGCATCTTTGCATATGGAGACTATTACGTTTACTCTGAAACGGAAAGTGTCGGATATGACATCGTGGACGGGACTTTGACCATAGGCAAGGACGGGGACAGCTATTCTTTCTCATTTGACGGCAGTGCTTCATACTATGATGATGAGCTGGACGATTATTCAAGTCCGATACCTTTCAAATGCAGTTATTCGGGGCCTGTCACATTTGTAAATGAAGATTCTCTGGAAACCGAGCCTGTTGAAGATGAATCCGTGCAGGGACTTTCCAAATCCCGGACACGCAGATAGTCGTGTTGTCGGAACAACCTTGACGCCGGTCCGACGGATTCCTCGATTTTCAGCCGTTTCAAGCAGCATGAATCAGCCGGACCGACGTTAAATCAGAGCCGACATATAGGCCGGAAGGCAAAGGATGTCCTTGTCCTTTTTGAGGTCTTTTGTGTATATAAGATAGCGTTGCATTGTCCTGCCAGAATATTTTTCATGGAATCTGTCGAGCGATTTATGGGAATTGTATCCGGATGATTTTATTTCGACAGGGCAGATTTTATTGTTACGGGACAACAGGAAATCGATTTCATAGCTGCGGACCGGCCCATCCTCACCGGATGGCACAGGACCGTTTTCCTTGAAGGTATAGTAGAAAAGTTCATTTCCTGCACTTTTCAGCATCTGAGCCACAACATTTTCATACACATAGCCCAAATCGGTCCCGAGTTTGTCGGACAGGAGCTTTCTGTATATTTCGTTTTCAGTATAATCCTTGTCCATAAAAGCCAAAGTCACGAACAGTCCGGTATCGGCAAGGAACATTTTGAAACAATTGTAGTCGGCATGAAGTGCGAAGCCTACGTTCAGATCGTTTGCATGGTAGGCAAAGTTCACTGTCATGGAATCGGCCATGTCCATCAACAGTTCGCTGAGTCTTGATGCTGTGGCGTTTTCGATAACGCTGCCGATTTTGTACCGCATGACATTGCGGGAAAGTTCTGCAGGTATCGAAGAAAACAGTCGGGAAATACGTCCGGACGGATCTATTTTCCGAAAGTCATCAATATACAGTTCGAGAATGTTCCGTTTTACGCTGTCGACTGTCGAGAAATCGTTTGATTCAAGATAGGCATTGACTGCCTGCGGCATTCCTCCGACGAGCATGTACAGGCGGAATTCCCTCATCATCTCACGGTTTACAGCGTCTCCCAATGCCTTGGAATTTTCGTATGAATATCTGATTAATTCGTATGAACCGGTTTTCCCTGTAGCCCATAGAAATTCTTCATAATCCATAGGATACATTGAAATCCGAGTCTCTTCGCTCGGTATTACTATGTTTTTTACATTTTTTTTGATTGAAAGGAGCGAACCGGTTTCAATATAGTCGTATCTGCGATCTTTTACTAAATGTTTGATGGCCTGACGGGCAATAGGATAAAGCTGGACTTCGTCAAAAATGATTACTGACTTGCGTTCATGCAATGATACTCCTGTCAATGACTGCAATCTCAGGAAAAAGTAGTTCAAATCCGAGATATGCAGAAAAAGTTCCTTGACAGCATCGTCGGCAATAGAAAAATCGATGATTATGTATGATTCATATTCTTGTCGGGCAAATGTTTCAGCAATGGTGGATTTCCCGATACGTCTCGCTCCTTTTATCAGGAGGGCGGTATGGCCGTTGCTTTCACGTTTCCATTTGAGCATCCGCTCATAAACCTTGCGTTTGAATATCCGGTTCCCCATATTCTGTCTATTGATTTTTTGCAATACTACCAAATTTGTCGGAAACAGCAAAATGTTTTGGGCGATTTTTGTCGGAAACGGCAAAATGTTTTAAGCGGTTTTTGTTGGAAACGGCAAAATGTTTGGGTGTCTTTGTACCAGCTTGAAAAAGTAGACACGGAAAAAATTCTTCAGTTAAACATTTTTTCCAAAGTAGACAATCGCGATATTTTTGTCCGGTTTGATTTTCCAAAAGTAGACATTTTCAACAGATTTACGCCATTTTCGTTTTCA
>CASFLY010000070.1 GCA_949295645.1 uncultured Bacteroidales bacterium
AAGACGGCCAATTTCGGCATTATGTACGGAATCTCGGCATTCGGGCTGGCGCAGCGGCTGAAAATACCGAGAGCGGACGCCAAAAAGATCATCGAAGACTATTTCCTGAATTTTCCGGCGATTTCGGCATATATCGAAAATACTGTCGCGTCAGCGCGAAAGACCGGTTACGTGGAAACGCTGTTCGGAAGGAGAAGGTACCTGCCGGACATCTGTTCCAGAAACTCTACTGTACGGTCTCTGGCGGAAAGGAATGCCGTGAACGCCCCTATACAGGGCACTTCGGCGGACATTATAAAAATCGCGATGGCCGATGTCGACAGGGAAATGCGGGCCGCCGGGCTGAAAAGCAAAATGGTGCTCCAGATCCACGACGAACTCGTCTTCGACGCCCTCCCCGGGGAAACCGACGCGCTTAAGGAAATCGTTGTCGGAAAAATGCAGGATGTCATAGAACTTTCCGTACCTTTAACCGTTGAATGCAATTATGGGAAAAACTGGCTCGAAGCTCACTGATTTATCTGATACGGACCTGATCCGGCTGGCACTGGAGCAGAATCAGGCTGCCTACATCGTTCTTTACACGCGGTACAGCATCGGCGTGAGAAACCATATAGCCAAATACGTCTCGCAAAACGAAGACATCGAGGACATCATGCTGGAAAGTTTCCAGAAGGCCTTCAGCCAGATAGCCCTGTACAATCCCGAGTACAAATTCTCCACCTGGCTTTTCAGGATTGCAAGGAATACGGCCCTCGACCACATAGGACGCAAGGACCGGGAGAAAAGCAACATGCCGACGACCTCCATAAACGAACAGATGTCCGAGATAAGCGAAATTCCGGCACCTGTCCACAACCCGGAGGAGGACATCATAAAGCAGCAGGAGTACGACAAGTGGATAGCGAACATCGACAAGCTGAAAGAAGATTACAGGACAGTGGCAAAGATGAACCTTATCGACAACTTCGGGTACAAGGAAATAGCCGAAACCCTCGATCTTCCGATCAATACGGTAAAGACCAAAATCCGACGCGCAAAGGAGCAGCTGCTGAAAATGATGAATGTGTCGGACGAACTGCAATGAAAACACATTATGACTTTCGAAGAATTCATAGAAACGGCAAGGAAGGCTTTCGGCACGCTTACGGAAGTCCAGGAAGAACAGTTCCGCCGGCTCGACCCGCTGTACAGGGACTGGAACTCGAAAATAAACGTGATTTCGAGAAAAGACATCGACGGGCTGTACTGCCACCACGTGCTGCATTCGCTCGCGATAGCGGAATACGTCAGGATAAAGATGCCTGAAGTCTACGAAACCCTCCGGACCCCTTCGGGCGACATCAGCATCCTGGACATCGGCACCGGCGGTGGCTTTCCGGGAATCCCCCTGGCAATACTTTTCCCGGGAGGCAGATTCACCCTGTGCGATTCCGTCGGGAAGAAAATCAAGGTGACTGCCGCCGTGGCTGAAGCCCTGCATCTGGACAATGTGGCGACAGTCAACGCCAGGGCCGAGGATCTGCCCATGAAATTCGACTTCATCGTCTCGCGGGCGGTGACTTCCATCGAGAATTTCCTGCCCTGGACAAAAGGGAAATACTCCCGGGGCATCCTGTACCTCAAGGGCGGGGACATTGCGGCGGAACTGGGACTCGCAATGCAGAAATTCGGCATTCCGTCCGGGAAGGTGCACACATGGAAAGTGGATTCCTGGCTTGGGGATCCGTATTTCGAGGGAAAGATGGTCGTCTTCTTTGAAAGAAAATGAATTTAGCGGGAAATTTATTTGTAATTAAAACGAAAAATACTACCTTTGCACTCCCAAAATTTTCTGGAAAATAAAAACAAAAGATAATGAAAAGAACATTTCAACCTTCACAGCGCAAACGCCGCAACAAACACGGCTTCCGCGAGCGTATGTCCACTCCGAACGGCCGTCGTGTACTCGCTTCACGCCGTCGTCACGGACGCAAGAAACTGACCGTTTCTTCAGAAGACAGATTCTAAAAACGGTTTCTCTATAACAGCAGCATCACTGCGAAGGAGTAGAGAAGAAATGCCTGAAAGGTAAGATTGCCGACTGTTCCGTAAGATAAAAGCGTTTCAGTCGGCTCTTCTGTACCCAATTCCGTCATTCTGGCATCATCGGGCAGTGCCTTGAAAGCCCATTTCCTTATCAGGAATCCGTCTGCAAAATATGTGGCGCCTCCATTGGAACGGTTCAGGGAGACAAGCGTCTTGTAATCCGAAAAATAAAGCAGGGATTCCAGAAGGCCGGTATCAGTCCGGCCGTCATTTTCCAGCATCTCTATGATTTTCTGTCCCGTATCCGGGGATGCGGCGACCAAGAGCAGCGGAGTGAATCCGTTTGCCTGCGCCGATCCGAGGTATTCCGTCAGGGCATTCCATTTCCTCGGCGACAGTTTTTCCGGAGCATAGACACTTGCCGCCATCACTTTCCCCTGCGCTGCCAGGCTGTCGTGATACTCTCCTGCAGCATCTATTACCGGCAGGGAGATATTCGTCTCCATAGCCCTGCCCCTTTCCCTTTTCCGGACAGTTTCCGTGGAAACGAAAGTCCAGGTCGAATCCGGAAGATTTTCCAGGCCGAATTCCCTGGTCCTGCCGTCCTTTTCGTATATGAAGACCGCCTCGTATTCATCCGGCTCATCCTGGAAGTTCCTGTCGAAACGGCGCTCCGAAGCTTCCAGCCGGGCAGACGCCGTGTAGTCGGTAAAGTTCACAAGCGGGATGTAAGTCAATGAATATACGGTAAATACACCGAGACCTGAGACGACCATGGAAAAAGCGACATATTTTCTTTTCTTCGGGCTTCCGAGGGCCGAGAACGGGAAGAAGGAAGCGCAGCAGAGGGCCGACAGCACCAGATTCTTTATGAAAGTCTGCAAGTGGGTCAAATGCACGGCTTCCCCGAAACAGCCGCAGTCCATCACAGGGTCGAAGACAAGCAATGCTATGGATATCAGCAGGAAACAACCCATAATGACAAGGGTGACGATGGCCGTTATCCTGCGCCAGAGCCCCGTAATCAGAGCCGCCCCCGTGACCGCTTCGAGCAGGGAAAGGGCTACGGCCACGGCTTTGGCCGAGAAATCGAGGAATCCTGTGTGGAGAAATCCGTAATACTCTTCCACTATCAGGGATGTGCCTGTCGGATCGAGAAGTTTGAGCACTCCCGAAATGAAAAATACGATGCCGACTATGTATCCGCAGAATCTTTTGCCCCTCTCCAATACCAGATTCATATCATAAACCTATTACGTCCGTCATTTTGGAAAAAATATCGTCAGGAGGCAGCATGGAACCGTCAGGCGCCGAGCAGTCGATGCGGATGAAGCGCGGGTCGGCCTCGCACTGGGCAAGATAGACGTCGCGGACACGCTTCTGGAAACCGATGTCGGACTCGTGGATGTCACTGCCGCCGTTGAGATAGTCCCTGTCGTGTCCGAGACGGGCAGCGGAGAGCTTCTCCTCCACGAAACCGACAGGCACATCCAGGAAAAAGTTCAGGTCGGGCACGGGAAGCCCGAAAGCGCCGTATTCAGTGTCGAGAATCCAGTCCCGCAACTCCTTGCGGCTGTTCTCACCGTACAGTTTCGCACACTGGTACGCTATGTTGGAATAGACATAACGGTCCAGCAGGACGGCCTTCCCGGCAGCCAGACAGCTGCGCATATGCGGGGCGGCCTGATGCCTGTCTTCGGCATACAGGAGAGCGACCAACTGGGGATGGACCTCGTTTATATCGCCATAATCCCCTCGCAGGAAACGGCTTATCAAGTCTCCATATACGGGGGAATCATACCTCGGGAAATGGATGTATTCCACCTGCCCGTACTCCGATTCCAGATATTTTCTCAGCATTTTGACCTGGGTCGACTTTCCGGCCCCGTCAAGCCCCTCGACTACAACCAGCATAAGATTTCCGTTGAAACATTTTGTAAAGATAGACCAAAACGATATTTTTACAAAATATTTGTCTACCCGCAAAAGCATCCCCACACTGTCATTTCGACCGGAGGGCATAGCCCGGAGTGGAGAAATCTGTATTTGAGATAACAGATCCCTCGACTACGCCCGGGATGACACCAAAGGATGATATCAAGGGATGATATCATGGAATGACATTAAGGAATGACATCAAGGGGTATTTTTGCGGATAGTCATGGAACTATTGAAAGACATTTTCCTGCTATGACGAAAGAAAAAGAAATTTTCGATAATAAAAGGAAAATCTCGGTGATGGGGATTGTAAACCTGACCGGGGACTCATATTTTGCGCAGAGCCGCTGCTCCGGAGCGGACGGACTGCCGGACCCTGAAAAATCGCTCGGACGGATCGGCAGGATGTTCGAAGAGGGGGCGGATATCGTAGACATAGGGGCCTGCTCGACCAGACCGGGAGCCGCCCTCATCAGCGAAGAAGAAGAGTGGGAACGCCTTGCACCTGTCCTGACGCGGCTCAGACGGCATTTCCCGTCGCAGAAATTCTCCATCGACACGTTCCGGACCTCCATAGTAAGAAAAAGTTTCGGACTCATCGGGGATTTCACGGTCAACGACATTTCCGCCGGAGAAGACGATCCGGACATGCTGCGGACCGTCGGCAGCCTCGGACTCGACTTCATCGCCATGCACAAACGGGGCACCCCTGAAACGATGCAGGGGCTGTGCAGCTACCGGGACGTCACGGAAGATATCCTGGCCTATTTCAGGGATTTTGCAAAAAAGGCCGGGGATGCCGGAATCCGCAGCTGGACAGTAGATCCGGGCTTCGGTTTTGCC
>CASFLY010000071.1 GCA_949295645.1 uncultured Bacteroidales bacterium
CGAAATGACAAATGGCAACAGATAATGAATTTTTCGTAATTTTGCAGTCTTGAAAACTTTTGAGGACAATGAAAGACTACGGATTCATCAGGGTGGCGGCGGCCGTACCGGCGGTCAGAGTGGCCGATGTAAAGGCCAATACGGAAGATATATGCAGAATGACGGAAGAGGCGGAAAACGGAGGGGCATCCGTCGTCCTTTTCCCGGAACTGTCCGTGACCGGATACACCTGCGGCGACCTTTTCGGCCAGCAGCTTCTTATCGATGAAGCCGAGGCTGGAGTCAGGAAAATACTCGAATACACGCGAGGCAAGGCCGTCACCGTTGTAGTCGGGGCACCCGTAAGATTCAGGGGCCGGCTGTACAACTGCGCCATCGTCCTGCGGAACGGCAACATAAAAGGCATCGTACCGAAAATCTGGCTTCCGAACTACAACGAGTTCTACGAAGCCCGCTGGTTCAGTTCAGGCCGGGACTTTCTTTCGCCGTATGTCCAGCCCACAGGCAGGTACCTCGTAAACGGCAAAGATACGGTCCGGGAAGGATGGTGTGCGGAAATCGGCTATGCCGGATTCAGATGCAACATCTCACCGAATCTCATTTTCGAAATCGGCAAGACCTCGTTCGGGATAGAAATCTGCGAGGATATGTGGGCACCGGTACCGCCTTCTTCCTATCTGGCACTGGCAGGAGCACGGATCATACTGAATCCGTCCGCCAGCAATGACCTGCTGTCCAAGCATGAATACCGCCGCACCCTTGTAAGCCAGCAGTCCGCAAGGAATGTCTGCGGCTATGTCTACTGCTCTTCCGGCTTCGGCGAATCCACCCAGGATCTGGTCTTCGGCGGAGCCGCCTTGATTTATGAAAACGGGACAAGGCTCGCGGAAAACGAAAGGTTCAGGATAGAGCCGTCGCTTACCTTTGCGGACATCGACACGGAAAGGCTGGACACATCGAGACAGAAAATGAGTTCGTTTGCCGCCATAACCCCTGACGGCACTCCTGCCACAGCCTACGACAGGCTCTATTCAAGAGTCAGTCTCGGACGCGGTCCTGACACCGACTTCAGGGAAAAACTTTTCAGAAGCGTAGACCCTCAGCCGTTCGTACCTGCAGGGAATCCTGCGGAGACGGATGCCAGATGCCGGGAAATAATGTCCATCCAGGTGACAGGGCTGGCTTCAAGGCTCAGGCACATCGGCTGCAAGACCGCCGTCCTGGGCATTTCCGGCGGACTCGACAGCACGCTCGCACTCATAGTCACCGTCCTGGCCTTCGACAGACTGGGCTGGGACAGGAAAAGGATAGTCGCCATTACCATGCCCGGGTATGGCACCACTGACAGAACCTACGGTAACGCCGTGGAGCTTATGGAATCCCTGGGGGTCGCATCCTGCGAAATCCCCATAGCCGGGGCCTGCGACAGACATTTTGCCGACATAGGTCACGACAAGGACATCCATGACACGACCTACGAAAACTCCCAGGCCAGGGAAAGGACCCAGATTCTGATGGATGTGGCGAACCAGACGGGAGGCATCGTCGTGGGAACCGGCGACCTGTCGGAACTGGCTTTGGGCTGGGCGACATACAACGGGGACCACATGTCGATGTACGGAGTGAATGCCGGCATTCCCAAGACCCTCGTAAAATACATAGTAAAATGGGCCGCCGAAAACCACTTCGATGGGACTGACGGTTCCGTCGCTGACGTGGGAAATACAGAAGTCTCCCCGTCCGGAACGGGCTCCGCCGATATTGCCGCGGCACCGAGAAGCACCGGGGAAATCCTGGCCGACATCATCGACACCCCTATAAGCCCTGAACTTCTTCCGGCCGACGGACAGGGCAGGATAAGCCAGAAGACAGAAGATCTGGTCGGCCCGTATGAACTGCATGACTTTTTCCTCTACCATTTCTTCCGTTCGGGCTATGCACCTGAAAAGATTCTGTTCCTCGCCGAAAAGGCCTTTGCGGGAAAATATGATTCCGGCACAATACGGAAATGGCTGAAAACCTTTGTCAGAAGGTTTTTCAGCCAACAGTTCAAGCGCTCCTGCCTGCCTGACGGACCGAAAGTCGGCAGCGTCTCGCTGTCCCCGCGAGGAGACTGGAGGATGCCGTCGGACGCCAGACCGGATCTTTTTCTCTCCTGTCTGGAATCGTAACTCCGGCTCCCTGCCCGTCCGGCGGACTGTCCGGTTTCTCCGGCAGCCATGCCTGGCAGACGGCATACCTACAATGAGCGGATCAGGTTTTCGAACAACAGCGACATCCTGTCCGCAGCGGCGTCAGCCGCCGCCACCACAGCTTCGCCGTCGTTCTCGTAATCCTCGGCATAGTCGTCATGAGCCTCATTGGTAATCACCGATACGCCGAATACCGGGATCGAAGAATGGCGTGCAACGATCACCTCCGGAATAGTCGACATTCCCACGGCATCCGCACCTATCATCCTGAAATACCGGTACTCCGCCGGAGTCTCGTATGTAGGCCCCGTACCGGCAAGATAAACTCCCTTTTTCACCTCTATCCCCAAAGAAGCCGCGACCTCTTCCGCCTTTCTTATAAGCGCCGGATCATAAGGTCTCGTCATGTCCGTGAACCTCGGGCCGAACTCTTCGAGATTCGGTCCTATGAGCGGATTCGGCAGCCGGTTTATATGATCCCTGATGATCATCAGGTCTCCGATTCTGAAATCGAAATTGACTCCTCCCGCCGCGTTGGAGACGAACAGCCATTTTATCCCCAACTTCTTCATCACCCTGATCGGCAGTACCACCGATTCCATCGGATACCCCTCATAATAATGGAATCTGCCCTGCATGGCCAGCACGGTCTTCCCTCCGAGCGTCCCCAGAATGAAATTGCCCTTATGGCCTATGGCCGTAGACACCGGGAATCCCGGGATTTCCCTGTAGGGAATCACGATCCTGCCGCTGATCCTGTCTCCGAGTTTTCCCAGTCCGCTGCCTAATACTATTCCCACTTCCGGCACCTTTCCACCGATCCTGTCCTTTACAAAACCGGCCGCATCGTTTATCCTCTTTATCCTCTCGTCCATAATAGTTTTACATCATTTCATTATTGTTTTATATCATTTCAGTCGCCATATCATTTCATTATTGTTTCATTTCAGCCGCTCCAGAACCCGTCTGGCCCCGGCAAGTATCTCCTTTTCACCGGGAACCGCCCTGTGTCTCATCACGAATTTCCCGTCGCAAATCACCGAATCGATGCTGTCGCTGTGTGCGGAATAGATGAAATTCGCCATAAACGGCGCATCCGACAGGAAGTAGCTGCTGTCCGTATTCACTATCAGGATATCCGCCAGCTTCCCCTCCTCGATTTTTCCGCAGTCAAGCCCGAGGGCCCTGGCACCGCCCTCCGTAGCCATCGAAAGCAACCCGTCCAAAGGCATAGCTTCAGGATCCCCCCGCCAGGCTTTCTGCACCAGTGCCGCGGTCTTCATTGCCTCGTGCAGGTCGAGATTGTTGGACGAGGCACAGCCGTCCGTCCCGAGACACAGGTTTATCCCCGCATCCCTCATCTCCTTGTACCTGAACCGGTAGCCGCTGGCGAGCTTCAGGTTGGAGTTTATATTGTGGACACAGCTCACCTTCTTTTCCGCCAATATCCTTATGTCATCGTCATCTACCCAAAGCGTATGTGCGGCCGTCACATCCGGGCCCAGGACCCCGAGCCTGTCAAGATATCTTACCGGACTCACCCCGTGTCTTGTAATGCACTCCTTCACTTCCTGCTCCGTTTCGCTGAGATGAATATTGATTCCCAATCCGCGGCTCCTGGCAAAATCAGCGGCCCAGAGTATCTGCTCCTCGCTCACGGAGTAGACCGAATGGATCGCCACGGCAAAACCTGTGTTCTGCTGCCAAAGCCTGGATGCTTCGTAGAGATTCCGGCATTCATCCCGCTGACGCCTGCTTGCGGCAGGATCATAATGGTCCAGATGCACGTAAGACAGCACCGCCCTGAGCCCCATTTCCCGGACAGCCTTTTCCGCCGCCGGAACCATCCAGTACTGGTCGTAGAATGCCGTCGTTCCCGTCCTGATCATCTCCAGGCAGGCGACTTTCGTTCCCCAGTAGATACAGTCTTCGTCGATTTTCCTCTCCACTTCCCAGATTCTGTCTATCCAGTCCGAAAAGCTGACATCCTCCGCCACACCGCGCAAAAGGGTCATCGCAGCATGTGTATGCGCGTTGACAAGCCCCGGAAGCGCGACCTTCCCTTCACAGTCCACCACCTCCGTTTCCCCGTAAGCCTCCGAAATCTGCCCGGACGGTCCCGCAAGCTTTCGACAGGTTCCTGCACCCGACGAATGCCCGCCATCATTCCCTCCCTTCTCTTCCGCGGCACAGATTTTTTCTATCCTGTTGCCATTTATATAAATATCACATTTTCGCCCGTCTGCAGTTATATTTTTTAACAGAATCTTTCCCATATCGACCGAATTCGAAAATTTTTGCTAAGATAAGCAAAAAACTCTTTTTCCAGCCATTGTCCCACTGCCCTTTTTCTCCTTTCGGGCCAGTATGATTTATCATCTTTTTTTGTAATTTTGGCGCGGAAATCCGAGAAGCTGTTTGATTTTTCAAACTTCTTCTTAAAACTTAAAATTCGGAAAAATGGCATTCAAAGGGACAATAGAAATTGACTGGCAGAGGTGCAAAGGGTGCTCGGTCTGTATCGAGAACTGCCCGTCCAAGTGCATACGGCTGTCCTCTTCCGTAAACGGCAAGGGCTACAGATATGCGGAACTGGCAAATGACAGCTGCGTCGGATGCGCAAGCTGCGCCATAGTATGTCCGGATTCGGTAATCACGGTCTACAGGGTTAAAATCTGAGTGTTATGACAGAAAAAATATTGATGAAAGGGAATGAGGCGATAGCCATTTCGGCTATACGCAACGGAGTGGACGGGTATTTCGGCTATCCTATCACCCCACAGTCCGAAGTGATGGAAACGCTTATGAAAGAGAAACCCTGGGAGACCACCGGTATGGTCGTCCTGCAGGCGGAAAGCGAGGTTTCATCCATAAATATGGTCTACGGCGGTGCGAGTTGCGGAAAAAAGGTGATGACCTCTTCCAGCAGTCCCGGAATCAGCCTGATGTGTGAAGGCATCAGCTACATCGCCGGCTGCGAACTGCCTTGCGTAATCGTCGACGTGATGCGCGGCGGCCCCGGCCTGGGAACCATACAGCCGAGTCAGAGCGACTATATCCAGTGTGTAAAGGGCGGCGGGCACGGCGACTACCACTGCATCGTCATCGCCCCTGCGTCAGCACAGGACATGTATGATTTCATCGACTGGGGTTTCGAACTTGCATTCAAATACAGGAATCCGGTCATAGTCCTTGCGGACGGCATCATCGGCCAGCTTATGGAAAAAGTGGAGCTCCGTCCGGTAAAGCCGAGGCGCACCGATGCGGAAATTCTCGAAGCGGCACCCTGGGCCACTACCGGGAAGCCTGCAGGCCGCGAAAGGAACATCATCACGTCCCTCTCGCTGGATGCCGACACGCAGGAGAATTTCAACAGGAAACTTCTCGCAAAATACGAGACGATAAAGGCCAATGAAGTACGGTTTTCCGAATATATGACCTCGGATGCCGAGTACCTCTTCGTGGCATTCGGATGTTCATCGAGGATTTGCGAAGCGGCCACAGATCTACTCAGGGAAGAGGGCATCAGGGCCGGCCTGCTCAGACCCATTACCCTGTACCCGTTCCCGGAAAAGGAAATAGGCAGACTTGCCGGTCAGGTCAGGAGCATTATGAGCATAGAGCTGAATCTCGGACAGATGGTGGAAGATGTAAGGCTTGCGGCAAACGGGCAATGCCCTGTCGGCTTCTACGGCAGGCAGGGAGGCAACGTCTTCACACCTGAGGAAATAGTGAATGAATTCAAGAAATTCAACAATCTGAAATGACAGTAATGGATACGACAGACATAAAGAGACCGGAAAACATCGTCTACAGAAAACCGGCGCTTATCACCGACAACACGATGCACTATTGCCCGGGATGCTCGCACGGCACGGTGCATAAACTCATAGCCGAGGTGATCGAGGAGATGGGCATTCAGGACCGTACCATAGGCGTATGCCCTGTAGGATGTTCCGTATTCGCCTACAACTACATCGACATCGACTGGCAGGAAGCCGCGCACGGACGCGCTCCGGCACTGGCCACTGCCACCAAGCGTCTCTGTCCGGACAAATACGTCTTCACGTATCAGGGTGACGGGGATCTTGCATCCATCGGTACGGCTGAGATCATCCACGCCTGCAGCCGCGGGGAAAACATCGTGGTGATATTCATCAACAACGGCATATACGGTATGACCGGAGGCCAGATGGCCCCTACGACCCTCCTGGGGATGAAAACGTCCACGACGCCTTACGGAAGAGACGCAAAACTGAACGGCTTCCCCCTGAAAATCACCGAGATGCTTGCAGCCCTCGACGGCACGGCATTCATTACGCGGCAGTCCGTACATACGGCAGCAGCAGCCCGCAAGGCGAAAAACGCCATCAGAAAGGGGTTCGAATACAGCCAAAAAGGCATCGGGCTCTCTTTCATCGAGATTGTTTCCACCTGCAATTCCGGATGGAAGCTCTCCCCTGTCGAAGCCAACAGATGGATGGTCGAGAACATGTTCGCCAAGTACCCTGTCGGCGACATCAAGGATGTTTTAGCCGCCTCCCGGTAGCACCGCAGTTACCTTCAGGTAGCACCGCAGTTACCTGCCGGTAATGAGGATGCGAGGATGCGAAGTCTGACGAAGATATCGTGCAAAAGTCTGATAATATGTTTTTTTGATTTATTTTGTGCGAGATCGAGGAAGACGAACGACGAGCACCGCAGTTACCTGCCGGTAATGAGGATGGGAAGTCTGTATTAGATTTCGTTCATAAGTCTTATATTTGGTTTTTTGTTTTATTTTGTGCGAGATCGAGGAAGACG
>CASFLY010000072.1 GCA_949295645.1 uncultured Bacteroidales bacterium
CCCTGCCCCAGACCCAGGTGCTGCACCTGGCTGCCCTGCAGGGCGGTGCCTCCATCCTTCGTGTCCACGACGTAGCCGAAGCCGTACGCACCGTAGCCGTCTTCAGGCTTCTATCCTGAGATTTTCGGCGGCGGCATCCTCCGATTTTCTTTTTTGATAGGAAATAAAATCGTACTTTTGCAGGATAACAGGGATATAAGTAATTATGAGCAAAGATTCATTAATGGCCGTCTCCCCTGTCGACGGACGCTACGAACGTCAGACAGAGCCTCTCAGGGAGTATTTCAGCGAATTTGCACTGATACGCTACCGCATCCGCGTGGAAATCGAATACTTCATAGCACTCTGCGGAATCCCGCTGCCGCAGCTCTCCGGTTTCGACCATTCGAAATTCGAGGCGCTGAGAGACATCTACAGGAACCTCACTCCCGAAGAGGCGCAGAAAGTCAAGGACATCGAAAAAGTCACGAACCACGACGTGAAAGCCGTGGAATATTATATAAAGGAGAAGTTCGGGGAGATGGGCATCCTGAAATGGGGCGAATTCGTCCACTTCGGGCTCACGTCACAGGACATAAACAACACCTCCGTCCCGCTTTCCCTGAAGGAAGCCGTGGAGAACTGCTGGCTGCCGCTTGTGAACGAGGTGACAGGCATCATACGGACGATGGCCGAGGAGTGGAAAGACATCCCGATGCTTGCAAAGACCCACGGACAGCCGGCCTCCCCAACAAAGGTCGGAAAGGAGTTCAGGGTTTTCCAGGTGCGTATCGAGGAACAGCTCCGCCAGTTCTCCCTTCTGACATATCCGGCGAAATTCGGAGGGGCCACGGGCAATATGAATGCCCACAAGGTCGCCTATCCGGACGTGGACTGGATAGGGTTCGGCGACAGGTTCGTGGCTTCGCTCGGACTGAAACGCTCCTTCCCGACCACCCAGATAGAACATTACGACAATCTGGCTGCCATCTTCGACAACATGCGCAGGATCAACACGATACTCATCGACTTTGCACGCGACATCTGGACCTACATCTCGATGGAATACTTCCGTCAGAAAGTCAACAAAAACGAAGTGGGTTCTTCTGCCATGCCGCACAAGGTGAATCCGATAGACTTTGAAAATGCGGAGGGGAATCTCGGCATGGCGAATGCCGTACTGACCTTCCTTTCGATGAAGCTGCCTGTTTCGAGGCTGCAGCGCGACCTCACCGATTCGACCGTGCTGAGGAATGTCGGAGTGCCAGTGGCCCATCAGGTCATCGCCCTGAATTCCCTCAGGAAGGGACTCGGCAAACTGATCCTGAACGAAAAGGCCATAGAAGCCGACCTGGAAAGGAACTGGGCCGTGGTGGCAGAGGCCATCCAGACCATACTCAGGAGGGAAAACTACCCGAATCCGTATGAAACCCTCAAATCCCTGACACGCACCGGCTCCGTAATAAACCGCGAGACCATCGCAAACTTCATAGAAACGCTGAATGTCAGCGAAGAGGTGAAAGAGGAACTGCGTGCCATCTCCCCGATGACCTATACCGGTTTCTGACGACAGGACGTACAGGACCTATTCTTCGACAATATAGACATCTTCGCCCGGGGCTGCCAGATGGAACCGCTCACGGGCGAATTTTTCCAATGTATCCCTGTCGGAAGTCAGCATATTTATTTTGGCGTCGAGTTCTTCCAGGGCCTTTTCGTATTCCGAGATCTGCTTCTGTTGACGCGCGATCTCGTGGCGGGCGCTTATCCAGTTGAAGATATTGCTCCCGGGCTTGAACAGGACAAAAAGCAGGAAGAGGAACGTGATGACCGCAGCATAGCGGGCGAAACTTCTGTGTTCTCCTTTGAATATGTCTCTGAATCTGGCCATCATTTCCGGGGTTTATGCGAAAGTCTGTTATTGTCCGCCTGTTTTTTTCATTCTTTGTACAAAAATAGTTAAATTTGAAAGATATTGTGAAAGTATAACCTATTTATTACATAAAATTATGAAACCTACACTTTTAGTACTTGCTGCCGGAATGGGCAGCCGTTATGGAGGACTCAAGCAGATGGACGGACTCGGCCCGAACGGGGAAACCATCATCGACTATTCCATCTATGATGCGGTAAAGGCCGGTTTCGGGAAAGTCGTATATATCGTAAGGGAGTATTTCCTCAACGACTTCAAGGAACTGGTAGACAAGAAATACAGGAATGTGACCTGCCTGGACGGGACTCCGCTCGAATTCGACTTCGTGGTGCAGGAACTGAACAAGATACCGGAAGGTTTCACGCTGAACCCCGAAAGGGAAAAGCCATGGGGGACGGCACACGCAGTGCTTATGGCGAAGGATGTCATCAAGGAACCTTTTGCCGTCATCAACGGAGACGACTATTACGGGAAGGATTCCTTCAGGATCATTGCCGACTGGCTTATGGCGCATGCCGACAAAAAAGGCGAATACTGCCTCGTAGGCTTCGAACTCGAAAACACCCTGTCGGAATCCGGAGGAGTATCCCGCGGAATCTGCTCTGCCGACAGCAACCGTTGCCTTACACATGTCGAAGAACATCACAACGTCGAAAAAGGACCGGACGGCAAGGTGTATGCGGACAACAGCAAGGGAGAACGTGTGGAAGTGGACGGCAAGGCCCTCTGCTCGATGAATATGTGGGGATTCACGCCAGACTACTTCGAAAAGAGCTATGACGTATTCATCCGCTTCCTGGAGGAAAACATCTCGGAACTGAAAAAAGAGTTCTACATTCCTTTCGCAATCGACGATATGATCAGGAAAGGCACGGCCAAAGTGGAACTGCTTTCGACTCCTTCCCGCTGGTTCGGAGTCACATACAAGCAGGACAGGCCGGGGGTAGTGGCCAAGTTCCAGGAGTTTGCAGACAAGGGTGTCTATCCTTCTCCGCTGTACAAATAAGCGGCCGGCCCGCGGAAATTTTCATCGCTATGAACATAATAAGCCGGAGACGCAAGACACGGACGTCTTTTGCGTCTCCGATAGACTGCGACTGCTATCTTCCCGACATCAAGGGAGTCTTCATCCTGCTGGTCTTCCTGTTTGCGGGAGCCTTGCTCGGAAATGCCGTGACCCTCGGCCTGTCCCTGATTCCCGGAGCGGACGGATTCGAGGCTTATTCCATGCTCATATCCTACCCTGTGATGTTCATCCCGGCCCTTGTCTATGCCTCCTCCAGGAGCAGGTTCAACCGGGACTTTGAAGTGACACGGCCTGTTCCGGTCGACAGGAACGGCTTCGGCAGGCTCGGAGGGGCTGTACTTGCCCTGATGGCGGTAATCGTCACCGTTGCTGCAGGCTTCCTGACCGACCCCGTGATGAAGATACTGCCGCAGACACCTGAATGGTTCGACAATCTGACGGAACAGATGCTTACCGGGACGCCTCTGTGGGCCACCCTGCTGTCCGTTTCGGTATTCGCCCCGCTGTTCGAAGAATGGCTGTGCCGCGGCATGGTACTCCGGGGGCTACTGCAGAGGATGAAGCCTTTATGGGCCATGATCATCTCATCCATTTTCTTTGCAGTCATCCACCTGAACCCATGGCAGGCCGTCCCCGCCTTCCTGCTGGGGATGCTGTTCGCATTCGTCTATTACAGGACAGGCTCCCTGAAACTCACCATGCTGATGCACTGCGCTAACAACACTCTCGCAGCCCTGCTCGGGCAGAACGAGGTTTTCAGGGAAATCGATTCATACACCGAGATATTGCCTCTCCCGCAGTATGTCATACTTATGGCAGCGAGCATCTTCCTCGTAGTGTTGTTTATGGTGATCGTCGATAAGAATTCCCGCACGGCCCTGCCGGTCGGACAGGAAGCTTGATGCCGGCCTCACGGGCGCACAGCCGCTCCGGAGAGAAAATCCCCGGCTGAAGACAGCGCTTCCGGCTTTCCGACATCGAGCAGTTCGAGGCCGTCGGGGACGATTCCGTAAACCGGATACCCGGCCGCAATCCGGAGATAGAAATCGATGATAGAGAACCTTTCACCGAAACCCGTCCTGTCGAAAATGTCGAAGACCTCGTCCGAAAGGATATGAATGCCGGAAAAGGCATATTTCCGGCAATGCGACAGAGCCTGCGAAGGATAGGGGCTGCGTATTTCACCCGTGGCGGCATTGGTCCAGCCGGCAAGCCGCATATCATCGTCGAACAGAAGATAACGCGATGACTTTCTGTCGCTTACTGCGAGTGCGGCCACTGCGTCGCCGGGCATTCCGGACTCAAGGCAGCCCAGGTCGATATTGGAAAGTATGTCCACATTGTGCACCAGGAAACGTCCGCTGCCTTTCAGTAAAGGTGCGGCATGCCTGATGCCTCCCCCCGTGTCCCTGAGCAAATCCCTCTCGTCGGAAATCCGCACCGTGACACCGGGCAGATGCACCGTGGAGAGGTATTCTTCCAGCATATCCGCAAAATGATGGACATTGACCACAATGTCGTCATATCCGCCCGCCGCAAGCTTTTCCAGGACTATCCTGACTATCGGCTTTCCGTTTACCGGAACCAAAGCCTTCGGCATCCTGTCCGTCAACGGTTTGAGCCGCGTACCCAGACCGGCGGCAAATATCATGGCCTTTTTTCCCATCACAACTGCTTTTCTATTCCCTGTTCCCTGTGGACAAGGGTGATTCCTATACCGTACCTGGAAGCGAGGTGCGCGGCCAGGGCTTCCGCGCAATACACCGAACGGTGCTGCCCGCCAGTGCATCCGAATGAAAACATCAGGTCGGTGAATCCCCTGGCGATGTATTTCTCGACGTGAGCATCGGCAAGGGCGCAGACGTTTTCCATAAACGCCGCCACCTCTCCCCTGCCTTCCAGGAACTCCTTCACCTCCCGGTCCAGCCCCGTCTTCGACCTGTACTGCGCGTATCTGCCGGGATTGTGTATGGCACGGCAGTCGAAGACATAGCCGCCTCCGTTGCCCGAGGCATCCTCCGGTATCCCCGCCTTGTAGGAAAAACTGAATATCCTGACTTTCAGGTTTCCCGGCAGCGGATTCACAGGCTCCGGCTTTTTCATGAATCCCGGCATGGAAACTATCCGGGTGAAAATCCCCGCCATATACGGGCATATCCCCGAGATGAAGGGCAGGAGTTCCCCGAGATTGGCGACTGCATAGGGTATGCTCTCCAGGAAATGCTTTTTTTTCTCGAAACCGCCTCTGAAACCATAGGCGCCGAGCACCTGCAATGTCCGGAAAAACACGAACAGCCGCAAATTGTTCCTGAATTCGGCTTCATCCACGTCCCGGTATTTTTTCAGGGCCTCCAGATACGTATCCACCAAGGTGTCCTTCAGTTCCTGCGGGAAATCCGAGCGGGCCTGCCACACGAAAGAAGCCAGGTCATAGTACACGGGGCCGCGCCGACCTCCCTGAAAATCGATGAAATACGGTTCGCCGTCCCGGATCATCACGTTGCGGGACTGGAAATCGCGGTACATGAACGCATCGCTGCCGCAGGAAAGCAGCAGCCCGGACAAAGTCTCGAAATCATCCTCCAATTTCTCTTCATCGAACTCTATTCCGGACGTCTTCAGAAAACAATACTTGAAATAGTTCAGGTCGAACATCACCGAACGCCGGTCGAACGCCTTGCTGTAGAGACATCGGGAGAAATCCCAACCTTCCGCGCCCCTGATCTGTATCTCGGGCAGTTTCGCCACGGTCTTTTTCAGCAGGGCGATTTCCTCTTCCGAATATCTGCCCGCCATCCTCCCCGGGGAAATCCGATCGAAAAGGCTCTCCCGGCCCAGATCTTCCTGCAGATAGCACATCCCGTCTTCGCTCACGGCATATACCCTCGGCACATTTATCCCTTTAGAGGCAAGATGCCCGGCCAGGGCGCAGAAAGTCCGGTTTTCCTCGGCCACTGTACCCGCCACGCCTATATACGATTCGCCGCCGGCCGTCATACGGTAATATGTGCGGTTGCTCCCTGCCGAAGTAATGCGTTCCGTCTTCCCGGGGATTTTCCCGGTATATGATTCGAAGAGCTGTTCGAGTGCCTTGTTTTCCATTTTTCCAGACTTTGCTGCAATCCGATGATCGGGAGAACAAATCGGTTCCGCCGAAACATAACATTAACGTCAGTTCGACGAATTTATGTTGCAACATACCA
>CASFLY010000073.1 GCA_949295645.1 uncultured Bacteroidales bacterium
AGCCGGCTATTCCGTTTTTCCCGACCACTCCGTAAAGAAATTGATACTCCGTCATCTGAAAGGTTCGGAAAAGCTCGGGATAACACTTACCGACGGCTATGCAATGACGCCCGACGCATCGGTCTGCGGAATGGTTTTCATCCATCCCCAGGCCAGGTATTTTGAAATCCGGAGCATAAGCACAGGGCAGTTCAGGGACTACTGCAGCCGCAGGGGCATAGACGAAAGCGAAGGAAAGGTGCTGTTGGGCCATTTACTTCATTAAAAGACAAGACTATGAAAATCAGGGATATACTTAAAGAGAGCAAAAAGGCCTTTCCGTCATTGGAAATAGTGCCGCCGATGAAAGGGATCACCAATGCAGAACTCGTGGAGTCGGTAAGGCCGTTTATGGAATTCAGCCCGAAATACATCAACGTGACCTGCCACAGGGACGAGTATGAATTCCGGCAGGAGCCCGGAGGGACATTCTCCCGCCATCTGGTACGCAACAAGGTCAGCGAAGTGGCGGTGTGCGGAGCGCTTATGTCCGCATACAGGATAGATGTCGTCCCGCATATGATCTGCGGAGGGAGCACGGCAGACGAGATAGACAGCAAGCTCAGCGACCTGAAGTTCATGGGCATCGAAAACATCATGGCCCTGCGCGGGGACTGCATAGTCGGAGAAAAGAGATTTGTCCCGACGGAGGGAGGCTACAGGTATGCAAACGAGCTGGTGGAGGCCATCTGCGCATTCGAAAAAGGTTCGGACATATTCAGTATCGGCGTCGGAGGCTATCCTGAGAAGCATTTCGAGGCGCCGAACATCGAGACCGACATAGAAAACCTGAAAAAGAAGGTGGATGCCGGGGCTGACTACATCATCACGCAGATGTTCTTCGACAACAGGGTCTTTTACGACTATGTCGACAAATGCCGTGCTGCCGGCATCACGGTGCCTGTCATCCCCGGGCTCAAACCGCTGACCACTGCCCGCCAGGTGTCCCTGCTTCCCGAGTCGTTTTCCATCGACATCCCGGTAGAACTGACTTCCGAAATCCGGGCAGCCGGGGACAACAGGGAATTCGTATACCAGATAGGGACCGACTGGTGCATCGCCCAGTGCCGCGACCTCCTCGCACACGGTGTGCCTGCCGTCCATTTCTACACTATGGGCAAGGCCGGCAACATAGTCCGCATCCTCCGTGAATGCTTCTGATTCCCGTATGGCCGATGCTTCCGCTTCCCTGTATGAAGCCTGAGTGCGAGTTGCGTCAAGAATCTTTCCAAACGCTTTTTTATATGCAAAGTATTGCTAACTTTGTTTGGTTTTTGAACTGACCGCGACTACACGACAATAACTAAATACAATACAGGTATGCAGAACAAATTGCAGGAACTGACCGACAAGCTGTACAACGAAGGTCTGTCGAAAGGCAGACAGGAAGGCGAAGCCATTCTCAACGAAGCCAGGGCACAGGCAGCGAAGACCATAGCCGATGCCGAAGAGGAAGCCGGACGGATCATAGCCGATGCCGAAAAAAAAGCTGAAGAACTCAGGACAAAGGTCGAAAGCGATCTGAAAATGGCTGCCGGCCAGAGCATTGCGGCCACAAAGCAGGAAATAGAAAACCTGCTTGTGAACAAAATCGCCGATGCGGAAATCACTGATGTCCTCACCGGAGCCGAATTCGTAAAGCAGACCATCTCGGCCGTCGCACAGGCATTCAGCCCGAAAGACTCGGAACCTGCCGATCTGGAAATCATCCTGCCCGAATCCCTGAAAAAGGAAATGGAGCCTTTCGTGAAGAAAGAACTCGCAAAAACGCTGAAGGGAGGGGTGGAAGTTTCTTTCGCGAAAAAATCAGGAGGCGGATTCACCATAGGCCCGAAAGGCGAAGGCTGGTACATCAGTTTCACTGACGGGACATTCAGGGAACTCATATCCTCATATCTGAGGCCGGCTACAAAAAAGATACT
>CASFLY010000074.1 GCA_949295645.1 uncultured Bacteroidales bacterium
AAGGGAGTTTACTCCCGTAAATGACCGAACGACGGCACGACAGCAACGCCGCAGCGGCGGTACCCGCACCCAGATCATGGCTGACGTCAGAACAGGTGCAATGCAAGGCCGCCGAGTGCCGGAGAAGGGAGTTTACTTCCGTAAATGACCGAACGACGGCACGACGGCAACGCCGCAGTGCGCCTGTTCTGGCGTCAGAACAGGTCGTCGCGGTCGTGAATATCCTTTATCCTCAACTGTATATTCGCAATCCCCCTATAATAATTCTCCACAATGGAATAACAAATATCTATTGGATTGCCATTCCTGATATGATCGAAATGGCCGGCCTTGTTGAAGGCGATGGCGGAAATATGGCGGTATGGCTGGGATTCCTGGATGAGTTCGAGCTTGAGATGCCCGGCGTCGGCCCCTACGCGGCGGCCGTTGCCGTTGTCGTAGACGTTTTCCGTGAGGAAAACGGGGGCGGTATTGCCCGGGCCGAACGGCTGGAACTGCTTAAGGATACGTACAAACTTGGGTGTAATCCTGTCGAAATCGAGGGAAGAGTCCACATAGATGACAGGGGTAAGCATCTGAGGGGTAATGGTGCGGCCTATGAATTCCTCTATCCTGCGGCAGAACTCGGGAAGATTCTCTTCTTTCAGGGTCAGCCCTGCGGCATAAAGATGGCCTCCGAAATTCTCGAGCAGGTCTGCACAGCTCTCTATGGCGTCATACAGGTCGAATCCATGGACACTCCGTGCCGAACCGGTCACAAGGCCGTTTACCTGCGACTTGGAAAAGACTATGGTAGGCTTGTAGAATGCCTCGACCAGGCGCGAAGCCACGATGCCGACCACGCCCTTGTGCCAGTCGGGGCTGTAGACTATGGTAGCATTGCCTGACGAAAGGCAGGCCCCCGTCTGGACCATTTCCAAAGCTTCCTGCGTGATTTCGCGGTCGATGCTTTTCCTCTCGTTGTTGTATTTGTTTATCTCGGAGCCTATCCTTTCCGCCTCCGCCTCGTCTGTCGCCGTCAGAAGCTCCACCGCCACACGCCCGGATTCCATCCTGCCTGCGGCATTGATCCTCGGCCCTATCTTGAAGACGATGTCGTCGATAGTGACATGACCCGGTTCGAGCCCGGACAGGCGGATCATCGCATGAAGTCCGGTACGAGGGTTCTCGTTAAGCTGTTTCAGGCCGAAATGGGCCAGTATCCTGTTCTCGCCCACTACGGAGACCAGGTCGGATGCTATGCTGACCACCAAAAGGTCGAGCAGGGAAACGATGTTTTCGAAAGGAATCCCGTAGCGTGAAGAATAGGCCTGTACCAGTTTGAAACCCACCCCGCAGCCCGAGAGATCGTCGAAAGGATAGCCGCACCCCTCGATTTTCGGGTCGAGGACAGCCACGGCGTCCGGAATCTCGTTTTCAGGAAGATGGTGGTCGCAGATGATGACGTCGACTCCTTTTGTCCTGGCATAGTCGACCTTGTCCTTGGCCTTGATGCCGCAGTCGAGGGTGATGATCAGCCCGAAACCGTGCTTCGCAGCCCAGTCTATCCCCTGGAACGAAACGCCGTAGCCTTCATCGTACCTGTCGGGAATGTAAAAATCGACATTGGGGGTGATTTTTTTCAGGAAAGAATAGACCAGAGCCACTGCCGTCGTCCCGTCCACATCGTAGTCGCCGTAAACGAGAACCGGAGTCCCCTCCTCGACGGCCCTGCGGATACGCTCCACGGCCTTGTCCATGTCTTTCATCAGGAAAGGGTCATGCAGGTGGCCGAGGTCCGGGCGGAAAAATGCGCGGGCTTCGGCGAAAGTGGAAATGCCTCTCTGGACCAGCAGTTTGGCTAAAACATTATCGATCCCGAGTTCCGATGTCAGTACAGACACTGTCTCGGGATCCGCCTCATCCTTTATTATCCACTTCCTTTCCTTTACCATAATTTACAAATGTAATGATTTTTTCAAGATTATGATAAAAGAAAATGACTGAAAAATTCCGGCGGGGCGCCTCTTGCCCCGCCGGTGAATGCCGGATTATTCCCGTTCCATCCCGGCCATGCTGCGTGCGATGCCGATCTGCAGACCGCGGAGTTCGGCGATTCCGCGCATACGTCCGTAATAGGAGTAGCCCGGGTTCGTCTTGCGGCACAGGTCGTCGCACATCTGGTGGCCGTGGTCCGGACGCACCGGGATGGAAACGCGGCGTCGCTGCTGTACTTCGAGCAGGGCTTTCATCATACCGTACATATCCACGTCCCCTTCGAGGTGGTTCGCCTCGTAGAAATTCCCTTCGGCATCACGTTTGGTGCTTCTCAGGTGGACGAAACCCACACGGTCCCCGAACTCGTACATCATCGAAACAAGGTCATTGTCCGGACGGACACCGAACGAACCGGTACAGAGGCACAGCCCATTGGATACATTCGGCACGGCTTCTATGAGTTTCCTGAAATCTTCGGCAGTCGACAGGATCCTCGGCAGACCGAGGATGGGATAAGGAGGGTCGTCGGGATGGATGACCATTTCCACCCCGCATTCGTCGGCCACGGGGCAGATTTCCTTCAGGAAAAATATCAGGTTCCGCCTCAACTGCTCCGCGTCCACACCGTCGTAGCGTGCGAGCGCCTCCCGGAACTGATCGAGAGTGAAACTCTCCTCGCTGCCTGGCAGGCCTGCTATCATATTCCTGGTTATCAGTTCGATTTCAGCCTCGTCCATCTGCTCATAACGGGCCCTGGCCCTGGCGATTTCCTCCCGGGTGTATTCTTTTTCAGCACCTTTGCGCTTCAGGATGAAGAGGTCGAAAGCCATAAAGGCGGCCCGTTCGAAACGGAGCCCGCGGGAACCGTCCTCCATTACGTATGCAAGATCCGTCCTCGTCCAGTCGAGTACAGGCATGAAATTATAGGTAATGCACCTGATCCCGCAGGAAGCAAGGTTCCGCACGGACTGCCTGTAGTTGTCGATATATTTCCGGAAATCCCCTGTCTGGGTCTTGATATGCTCGTGGACAGGCACGCTTTCCACTACGCTCCAGACCAGACCGGCATCGGATATGACCTGCTGCCGCTTTCTGATTTCCTCCACTGTCCAGACTTCCCCGTTCGGGATATGATGCAGGGCGTGCACTATGTCCGTGACCCCGGCCTGTTTTATAAAATCCAGCGTCACCGGGTCATTCGGCCCGTACCAGCGCCAGCTTTCTTTCATAAGGTACATAAAACTTCTCTTCTGAATGATTAATGATGAAAACGCATGTCCGGTCTCCGCAGTCCCGAACCGGGGAGTCCTTCGGACACACTCGAAACTATATCGAAAACGCGTCGAAACCGCCGTCCACCACGGCCACGGTACCGGTCACCGCCTTAGAAGCGTCGGATGCCAGCCAGTGCAGCGTGCCGAGGAGTTCTTCCGGCTCCAGAAACCGGTTGATCGGAGTGTGCGCCAGAATCGTATGGGAGCGCGGCGTCAGGCTGCCGTCGGGATTTGTCAGCAATGTCCGGTTCTGGTTCGTCAGCAGGAAACCGGGGGCTATGGCATTGACCCTGATTCCCTCCCCGAACTTCATAGCCAGTTCGGCACAGAGGTATTTCGTCCAGTTTGCGACCGCCGCCTTCGCCACACCGTAGCCTGCCACCCTCGTAAGGGGCCTGAGAGCCGATTCGCTTGCGAAATTGATGATAGACCCGCTTTTGCGCTCCGCCATCGATCTTGCAAAGACCATTGTAGGGATGATGGTTCCGAACAGATTCAGCTCGGTCACCTTCTTCACGGCCTCCACGTCGAGGTCGAAAATCGTCTTGTCCGGCGGAACGGTAGCGGAGGCCATATTCCCGCCCGCTGCATTCAGAAGGATGTCGATGCGTCCGTAACGTTTCATTATCTCCGCATAATTATCTTCGAGCACAGCCTTGTCGAGCACATTGGTCGGGAAAAATACCGCCTCTCCCCCTCCGGCCTCGATTTCCGAGATGAGACCGGAAGCCGTTCCGGCAGTACGCTCCAGGTCGAGAAGCACCGTTTTAACTCCCTGGGCTGCAAAATACTTCACTATCGAAGCTCCCAGGACTCCGCAGGCTCCGGTCATGACAGCCACCTTGCCGGAAATGTCAAACAAATTCTCCATGTTGTCGATTATTTAAGTTACCAGTATTTCCAGTGTTTTTCTGTGTACGTGCACAAAAGTAATAATAATTTTGGATTTTTCCACAAAAACGACAATATTTGCCCATCGGATTCGCCGGAACCCGCTTCTTTCCGGCCGAAACACGGGCAGCAGAATCCCGAATGGAAACTGAAGTATAACGGAAAAGCCAAAAACACAGCCCAATGGCCAGACAGATAAAGATAAAGGAGATAGCTGAAATGTCCGGAGTGTCCCGCGGCACGGTGGACAGGATCCTCCACAACAGGGGGAACGTTTCGGAATCGAGCAGGAAGGCGGTCGAGAACGTCCTTGCCGAGACCGGCTACAAATTCAACATCCACACGTCGGCGGTATCCCTGAAAAAGAGTTTCAGACTCATCATCTCGACTCCGGTAGCGGTTGCCGGCGAATACTGGGACACGGTGCGCAACGGCATCGGACACGCTTTGGAAGAGTATTCCGACATCACCATCGACTGCGACTACATATTCTATAACCAGTTCGACATCTACTCCTGCCGCAACGCATTCGAATCCATTCCCGGGAAAAACCCCGACGCAGTGATCATAGGCGCCACGTTCGTGTCGGAAACCCTGGTTCTGTGCCACAGGCTCGAGGAGGCCGGAATCCCCTACGCCTTCATCGATTCCGTCATCGAAGGCACGAATCCGGTAGTCACATACTCCTCCGATCAGAACGCCTGCGGGCAGATAGTCGGCCGGCTTCTGGATCTGTTCACTCCGGAAGACGCGGAAATAGCCATATTCAGTTCCCGGCGTATAGGAAACGAAAGGGCCAACAACTCGATGATGCGGACAGAAGGCCTCAGAGCCTATTTCAACAGCCACAATACGGCCAGAACGATAAAAGAGTCCAAAATTTCCGTTCTCGATCCGGAGGAATCGAAAAAGGACATAATGGAGTTCATGAATGAAAATCCAAAAGTGAAGGGAATCGCCGTACTGAATTCGCGCGGGTACATTGTGGCCGACGCCCTCGCCGACCGTTCGGTAAAAGGCATCCAGATAGTTTCGTTCGACCTGACGGTCAACAACATACGCTGCATAAAGAACGGGACCATAGCGGCCGTGATATGCCAGCGACCTGAAATGCAGGGCTTCCATGCCGTCAAGACCATCATCGGGACGCTGCTCTACAACCCGGCGGAGAAAAATGTCAGGCATTTCATGCCGACCGACATCATCATAAGGGAAAATCTTGATCAGTACAAGGAAATATACACCGACTGAAAACTTTGTAGTATATTCGCGGGCAAAATCAGGATTTTTATGAAACGAAGCGCATTCCTTTTCGATCTGGACGGAGTCATTCTCGATTCAGAGGGGCAGTACACGGTATTCTGGGACAAGATAGGAGCAGACTACCTCGGGGATCCGCATCTGGCGGCCAAACTCAAGGGGGAGACGATCGCGCACTCCCTTCTGACCTGCTTTCCGGACGACGAACGGAAAAGGGAGGAGGTAAAGGCCAAACTGTACGAATTCGAAGCCGGGATGAAGTTCGAATACATTCCCGGGGTTTTCGCCTTTCTGCAGATGCTCAGGGAGGGAGGCTATCCCACGGCCATAGTCACGAGCTCGAACAGGGACAAGATGGCGCAGGTCTACAGGACCCTGCCCGAGATAAGGGAAATGGTGGATACCGTCCTCACCGGAGACGATTTCGCAAGGTCCAAACCAGACCCCGATTGTTATATAAAAGGTATGCAGGTCTGCGGAAGCACCCCTCGGGACACGTATATTTTCGAGGATTCATTCAACGGGCTCAAGGCGGCCAGGGATTCCGGCGGGCATGTCATAGCCTTAGCCACGACCAACAGCCGCGAGTCCGTGGCTCCGCTGTCGGACATTGTCATAGACGACTTCCGTGGAATGACTCCGGAATCCCTTGTCGCAAGGTTCCGATAAGCGGCTTCGGTCTTTTACCCGTTCACCACGACGCGTTCGATACGACGGGGAACGGAAGTGAAGATTTCATAAGGGATGGTGCCGAGGATGGCTGCAAGTTCGGATGCGGCAGGATCCTCTCCGAAAACGGTCACAGTGTCGCCGACTTCGGCATCCACTCCGGTAATGTCGAGCATACACATATCCATACAGATGTTCCCGATGGTCGGAACCCTGTGTCCGTTCAGGGAAAACGTGGCTGCCCCGCGACCCAATCTGCGGTCCACCCCGTCCGCATAGCCCACCGGGATGGTGGCTATCACTGTGCCGGCAGGGGCTATCTGACCGTATCTGCCGTAGCCTACGGGCCCGTCCTGAGGCATCAGATGCTTTATCTGCAATATCTTGCACTTGAAGGAAGCCACTGTTGCCAGTTTCACGTCCGGAAGCGCACTTATCCCGTAGATTCCTATGCCGAGACGCACCATATCGAACTGGTACTCCGGGAACCTTTCGATTCCGGCTGAGTTCAGGATATGAAGCATCGGCCTGTAGCCGAGAGACTTCACAAGCCGGCCGGCATTGTCCTGGAACATCGAAATCTGCCCGAGTGTAAACCCGTCGCACTGAGGGTCATCCACAGCGGAAAGATGGGAATAGAGAGACTTCACCCTGACGTACCGGCAGTCTTCAAGATAGCCTGTCAGGCCCGAGAGCTCGCTGGTCATAAAACCGAGACGGTGCATGCCGGTATCGAGTTTGATGTGCACGGGATAATCCTCTATGCCTCTTTCTTCCAGCACCTTGCAGAACGCGTCCAGAGTTTCGAGATTCGGTATTCCCGGCTCTAAGGAATTGTCTATGATTTCGTTGAAGAAATCCGTTCCCGCAGTCAGCACGAGGATCGGCGTCCTTATTCCGGCCTTGCGGAGTTCGATTCCTTCCACAGGGTAGGCCACCGCCAGATAGTCGGCGCCCGCCTTTTCCATCAGCGAGGCGAACTCCACGGCACCGTGCCCGTAAGCATTGGCCTTGACCAAAACCAGAAGTTTGGTACGGGGCTTCAGTTTCGATCTGAAATATCTGTAATTCTCAAGACAGTTCGAAAGGTTTATTTCGAGTCTGGAAAAGTCATTTTCTTTCATCTGGGTCCATTTCCTGAAAACGAGTGCAAAAATATCAAATTATTCCGATGATAGATATGAAGCCGTTCCGATTTTTTCCAAAAATCAAAAACAGCTTCCGGGTTTGCCGTTTTTTGCCAGATTTTATGCCCGGCGCAGTTTTTGCATAATGATGCCGCCTTGACAAATCGAGGACAAACTGACATTTTTACAGACAAAAACAGAAATTTATGAATATCTGGCTCATACTAATTCTTATAATGGTTCTCAGCCTCATAGTGCAGGGAATGCTCAACAGCAGATTCACCAAATATTCCAAGATTCCTGTAAATAACGGGATGACGGGAGCCGAAATCGCAATGAAAATGCTGCACGACAACGGCATCTACGATGTGCAGGTCGTTCCGACAAAAGGTATGCTGACAGACTTTTACAATCCTGCAGCCAAGACCGTGGCGCTGAGCGAAGGCGTCTATTCGAGCTGTTCGGTCGCGGCGGCGGCAGTGGCCGCACATGAATGCGGACATGCCGTACAGCACGCGAAAGGGTATGCCCCTCTGAAATTCAGGACGGCTTTGGTTCCGGTAGTGAATTTCGCATCGAACATAGTACAGTGGGTTCTGCTTCTCGGCGTCCTGCTGATGGGAGTGTTTCCGGAACTGCTGTGGTTCGGCATCGGGCTTTTCGCGCTGACGACGGTTTTCAGCTTCGCCACCCTTCCGGTAGAAATCAATGCAAGCGCAAGAGCGGTCTCGTGGCTGACAAGTACGGGAATCGCAGACGCCGAGACCCGGCCTATGGCGATCGACGCCCTGAAATGGGCAGCCTACACTTACGTCATCGCGGCTATCGGCTCCCTTGCGACACTATTATATTATATAGGGCTGGCCCGCAGGGATTAGGGTCTCCCTGTCAGAAGAGCGTAGGCGGATTGGATTCGAGTCCTTTCAGGACCTTTTCCATGATAGCCTGACGGAACAGAACGGATTTGGTATTGATTCTGAAACGGCTGCAGTACTCTGCTACTGCAGCCATTTCCTTATCGTTCAGATAGATGACCTGCCTGTTTTTCCTGATCAGGGAATCCTTTTCCCGTCTCAGGAAATCCGGCTCTATTCTCGTTTTTGCCTTTTTCTTTCCCAATTCCCGAAAATTTTCCCAAAGATATAATCTGTTTCAGTCTTTTACAAATGTCCGGCATCCTTCAGCATCGTATTTCACCGGCGATTTTTCATGTTTTTTGTCCTATTGTCAAATAAAAGTCGTATATTCGCGGCGATTATGAATACAAGGACAAGCATATTCTCTCTTTCGACGACGGTCAGGGTCCGACGGGAAGCGGCCGGAGCGTCTGTCCTTGTCCGAATATAGGAGGGCGGCCATTCAGGGAACCCTCATTTCTCCAAAGTACAGATACATAGACAAAAGCATTAATTGCAATTGACAATCGAGGTTTGTCTTGCCGTTAGGGGCTTCATTGTTTTCGGAACAGATAAATCAATATACTTAACACAGACAGAAAAAAATGGAAATCGATGTGGTAGTGGCGAACAACGGCCACGCAAAATACGCTCAGGAGATCTGCGACGAGATGTTCGTCTCGGCTCAGGAAAGGGGTACGGGAATAGCGAGGAGGACTCCAGAGTACATAATCGAGAAAATGAGGGCCGGCAAGGCAGTCATAGCCGTGGCCAAGAACGGGAAATTCGCAGGATTCTCGTACATCGAGACGTGGGAAGGGAAAAAGTATGTGGCCAACTCGGGACTTATCGTCGCCCACGCATTCAGGGGCATCGGACTTGCCAAAAGAATCAAACAGAGGATATTCCGCCTGTCCCGGGAAAAATACCCGGATGCCAAGATCTTCAGCATCACCACAGGGGCGGCTGTGATGAAAATGAACTATGAAATCGGATTCAGGCCGGTTCCGTTCGGGGAGCTGACACATGATCCGGAATTCTGGAAAGGCTGCCAGGGCTGCAAGAACTACCCCATCCTGCAGAACAACAATTTCAAGATGTGCCTCTGCACAGGTCTCCTCTACGATCCGAATGAACACATTGCGGTGGAGGATGCCGGGATCAGGCAGGCCCAGTAGTCCTTTTTCGGGAGCATTGCACCGGCAGGTGCCGTCGGAATAAATGAATCAAAACCACAATATCATGAACAACAAAGTAGTACTCGCGTTCAGCGGAGGTCTCGACACCTCTTTCTGCGTGCCTTATCTCAAGAATGAAAAAGGGCTTGAAGTCCACACGATTATGGTAAATACCGGAGGCTTCTCGAAAGAGGAGGAGAAAGCCATCGAGGAGAGGGCCCTGAAACTCGGGGCGGCTTCGCACACCAATATCGACGCTGTGGACACCTATTATAGACACGGACTCAAATATCTGATATTCGGAAACATACTGAAAAATGCCACCTATCCCCTTTCGGTAAGTTCCGAGCGGGTGTTCCAGGCTCTCGAAGTGCTGAAGCACGTGAAAAAGACAGGGGCGGCCTATGTGGCGCACGGCAGCACGGGTGCCGGAAACGACCAGGTGAGGTTCGACATAGTATTCGAAATCCTCGCGCCTGAAGTGAAAATCATCGCGCCTATCAGGGAGCTGTCCATCACGCGTCAGGAGGAGATAAAGTACCTTCAGGATCATGGATATGAATCATCCTGGGAAAAATCCAAATATTCCATCAACCAGGGGCTTTGGGGGACCAGCATCGGAGGGGTGGAAACCCTTTCTTCAGATGGATACCTGCCTGAGGAGGCATATCCTACAAAGGTCACCAAGACAGCTCCGGAACACATCAGGATAGGGTTCGAGGCAGGTGAGCCGGTCTCGGTAAACGGCGAGAAGATGGCGCCGGCAGATGTCATCCGGAAAATCAGGGACATCGCAGGGCCGTTCGGGATAGGCCGCGACATCCATGTCGGGGACACCATCATAGGCATCAAGGGACGTGTCGCTTTCGAGGCCGCTGCGCCGCTTATCATCATCAAGGCACACCACCTGCTTGAAAAACACGTACTTACAAAAGGCCAGCTGTACTGGAAAGACCAGATTGCAGGCTGGTACGGACAGCAGATGCACGAAGCCATGTATCTCGACCCGGTGCTCAGGGATATGGAGGCCATGATGGACAATATGGAAAAAGTCGTGACCGGAGAAGTGGAAGTGGCCCTGATGCCGTACCATTTCGCCGTGCTCGGATGCTCGAGCGCACACGACCTGATGAGTTCGAAGTTCGGTTCGTACGGGGAAATCAACAAGTCATACACCGGCGCCGACGTGACAGGCTTCACCAAGGTGCTCGCCAATCCGCTGAAAATCTACTACAGCGTAAACGGCGAACACGCCGAGGATATTGTAAAGGATTAGCTATGATAAGGGTAGCGATAGCAGGTGCGACAGGATACACCGGAGGGGAGCTTCTGAGGATTCTCCTCCGGCATCCTGACGTGGAGATAACGGCGGCTACGACCACCTCGTCCGAGGGGATTCCGGTAAGCGACGTGCACAAGGATCTCATCGGGGAAACCGATCTGAAATTCGGGACGGAACTCGGGAATCCGGACGTGATCTTTCTCTGTTTGGGGCACGGGCTGTCGAGGGAATTTCTCGACACCCACAGCATCAGCGGCTCCTGCCGGATCATCGACCTGGGGAATGACTTCAGGCTCGACGGGGACTATGCCGGCAGGCATTTCGTCTACGGACTGTGCGAATGCGATAGGGAAAACATACGCAAGGCCCGCGACATAGCGAATCCAGGATGCTTTGCCACAGCCATCCAGCTGACCTTGCTGCCTTTGGCCTCTGCCGGGCTGATCCGGGACGAGGTGCACGTCACGGCCATTACCGGCTCGACAGGCGCAGGAAAAAAACTGGCAGAGACATCCCATTTCAGCTACAGGGACAATAATATTTCCATCTACAAGCTGTTCTCCCACCAGCATCTGGCCGAAATCCGCAAGAATATCGGGAAATTCGCCGGCAGCGAGCCTGTCGTGAACTTCGTGCCGATGAGGGGGGATTTCCCGCGCGGGATTTTCGCCAGCGTCTACACCAGGGCTGTTCCCGGGATGAGCGGGGAGGAGTATGCCGGACTGTTCGAGGAGTACTACAGGGATTCTCCGTTCGTATTCCATTCTGCCAAAGGCATATCCCTTAAGGAAGTCGTGAACACGAACAAGGGGCTTGTCCATGCGGAAGTTCACGGGGAGTATGTGCACGTCAGCTCGGCCATAGACAATCTGGTCAAGGGGGCTTCAGGCCAGGCCGTCCAGAATATGAACCTGATGTTCGGCCTCGACGAAACTGCAGGGCTGCGCCTCAAGCCTTCTGCCTTTTAGTCGTCTATCCTTGGCGTCGGGAGACGGTGACGCTCGCACTGGAATACAACCCCTTTCGGGGTCAACAGTGCTCGCCGTCACCGTCTCCCGACCGAGCTGCGGGGCATTCGGGCAAAGTAGCCGAAAAAAGCTGCAGGGCATTCGGACGAAGCAGTCCGTAGCCGAAAAGAGCTAAGGGAATTCGGACGAAGCAGGCCGCAGACGAAAAGAGCTAAGGGCATTCGGACGAAGCAGACCGTAGTTGAAGAGAACTAAGGGTCATTTCGAGCGTAGCCGAGAAATCTGTTCATTAAAAAATATTAAGATCATGGATTTATTTCAAGTGTATAAATTATGGGACATCGAGCCGGTAAAAGGCTCTGGCACGACCCTTTGGGACAAAAACGGAGAGGAATACACCGATCTGTACGGTGGTCATGCCGTGATTTCCGTAGGACACTGCCACCCGCACTATGTCAAGGCCGTCACGGAACAGCTCGGCAGGCTCGGGTTCTATTCCAATGCCGTGCAGAACTCCCTGCAGAAAGAACTGGCACACAAACTCGGGAAGGCCTGCGGGTACGACGACTATTCGCTCTTCCTGTGCAACTCGGGGGCCGAGGCCAACGAGAATGCTATGAAACTCGCCTCGTTCCACACGGGCAGGGCCAGAATCCTCGCATTCGGGAAAGCTTTCCACGGAAGGACCTCGGGAGCCGTGGCAGCCACTGACAACCCGGGAATCCAGTCTCCGTTCAACGCTACGGAGAACGTAGCCTTCGTCCCGCTGAACGACATAGCAGCCGTGGAAAAGGCATTGGATACCAGGGAATTCGCCGCCGTCATCATCGAGGGCATCCAGGGAGTTGCAGGCATTTACGAACCTTCCGACGGCTTCCTCCGGGAACTCAGGGACATCTGCGACAAGACCGGGACCAAACTTATCATCGACGAGATACAGTCGGGCTACGGACGCACAGGGATGTTTTTCGCACACCAGCACGCAGGCATCAGGGCCGACATCATCACTACGGCCAAGGGCATGGCAAACGGCTTCCCTATAGGCGGGGTTCTCATCTCTCCTGAATTCAAGCCGGTGTACGGGATGTTGGGCACCACTTTCGGAGGGAACCATTTGGCCTGCGCGGCAGCCATTGCCGTATTGGAGATCTTCGAAAGCGAACATCTCGTAGAAAACGCCGCAAAAATCGGGGAATATTTCAGAAATGCGCTCTGCCCGGGCGGACAGCCTCTGCATCCGCTGACGGAATACCGCGGACGGGGTCTGATGATAGGCCTTCAGGTGAAAGACGGCTACGAAAACCTGAGGGACAGGTTGCTTTTCGAAAAGCATTTCTTCACAGGGGCGGCAGGGCCCAAGGTCATAAGGCTTCTTCCGGCGCTGACCGTCTCGGAAGAAACGGCGTCACGCTTCGTAACCGCCCTTAAAGACCTCGTTCCGCCGCAGTGCTGAACGATCCGGCACCCGGGCATCCTGCATCAGAGCCGGGTCGGATGAATTGCTCCCTGCCAGTGAGTGGCATCGAAGAAATCCGGAAGATGGAAATCACCTTCCGGATTTTTTTGTAATCATCGAACTTGCCACCTCGATTCCCACGACAAGCAGGAACCCGACGAGGGCGAATATGACGGCACCTGCGACGTGATAATCGACAAGGCCGGAATATTCGGCAATGATTTCAGGAGAAAGCATCCCGTCGGCAGGGCGGAGCTGAGGGTATTGCGACAGGATGACCGTCTGCATGTCGCTCCATGGCCACACTTTCACCAACGAGCCTATGATAAAGCCTGCCATCACGAGCAGGGTCTCGCGGTGATAGTGCTGCAGCAGCCAGTGCAGGAATTTCGAAAAGGCTATGATCCCGGCCAGGGCGCCTATGACAAAGACTGCAACTGTGGCGAAATCCATCAGGTCTCCTTTGCCGGAAACTATGTCCGCGAGAACGGACATCATATATTTGTACTTCCCGAGGACGAGGAGGATGAAACTTCCGGAAATGCCGGGCAAAATCATGGCGCAGATGGCCACCGCCCCGCAAATCAGGATGAACCACAATCCGTCAGGAGTTTCCGTAGGAGAAAGGGTGCAGACCGTCACTCCGAGGACAATTCCGAAGACAAGCATAAGGAAATCCTTTGCTTTCCAGGCCTTTACACCTTTCAGGATGAATATCGAAGAGGCTACGATCAGTCCGAAGAAAAAGGCCCAGGTCTGGACAGGCTGGTAATCGAGCAGATACTGCATCAGCTTGGCCAGCGACAGAATGCTGACAAGGATACCGAGGACGAGGGACAAGAGGAAATTGCCGTTGATATGGCGCCAGAACTGCCTGAACTTTCCGGTAAAAAGGAGCTTGACGGCAGTGGTGTTTATGGAATTGATGGATCCTACCAGTTCCTCGTAAATTCCTGTCATAAATGCGATGGTGCCTCCGGATACTCCCGGAATGACATCCGCAGCACCCATACAGATACCCTTTACCGTCACGAAAAGGTAGCTCAGAAAATTTTTCATTACACTATTCTGTTTAAGAAATTACATACTGCATCGATCCGCTCGGAAGTGTGCTTCGGCTCGGGCTCTCCGACCGGCTCGCCTTCGGGGACTTCAGGCTGCCTTCCGGTGATGACCAGATCGAAAGGGTTGCCTGGATAGGCGTTTGTCCCTATCTTGAACCTTGCCTTGCATACCTTGGAAATGAAATCCCCCGTGAAGTCTGCATCGTCCCTGAGATTTATCAGCAGGTCGGCATCGCCCGTAAAAAGGGCCCCCTTTCTTTTCATTCTCGGGATTCCATACGCATTTATATCCCTGCGTCCGAGCACTTCCGGGCCGGATACGCAGAAACCGGACTTCCCGGACTTCTTGCGGAGATCGATGTAAATGAACGAGACCGCCACACCGTTCCGTTTCAGGAAAGACTCCATCTTTTTCCTGCACTGTATGCAGTCCGGCTCTGTCCCGTCGAGTATCACCAGAGCGGAGCGGATATTTTTAAGCGGGACAAAGCCCGTCCGAACGCGGCTGCCGTATTTCCTGAGCCGCGATTTCCGGATAAGTTCAGTAAGGAAAAACGCCATCGGAACAGTTCTATGGTTAATTTACGGCCTGCTGTCCCGCGCGGTTCGCGGCAAACAGCGCCCGTATTTCATTTTTTGCTTCTTTCCAGCGCGGTATGTCTATCTTCGTGCCTATGACCTCCACGACTTTTGCGGCGATGATCGAACCGGCCTCTCCGCAGACCCGGAGCGGCATCCCGAGCGAATGTGCATACAGGAAACCAGCCGCGTATGTGTCCCCGGCCCCTGTCGCGTCAATCGTATCCGCCGGCCAGGCCTCAATATAATGGTATTCGTCACCGCTTTTCACCATAGAGCCGTCCTTGCCCACCTTGACGACCGCTATGCTGCAGTGCCTTGCGATTTCGTCGAGGGCCTCCCGCGGACCCAGCCGCGTAAACGACCTGGCTTCGGTCTCGTTTGCGAACACTATGTCCACGTAATGCTCCACGATGTCGTGCAGGAAGGCCTCGTTCGACTCCACGACGTTGTACGAAGCCATGTCCAGCGAAACGGTGCAGCCTGCGGCCTTGGCCAGTTCCACCGCCCTGCGGACAAGGTTCTGATTCTGGACGAGATATCCTTCAATGTGGAAATAGTCGTACCCTTCGAAGAATTCCGGTCTGAGATCCTCGGGCACGAGTTCGAGGGCCGCCCCGAGATACACTGCGAATGTCCTTTCGGCATTAGGGGCCGTGATGAAAACCATGGCCCTGCCCGAAGGATTCACGCCTTTCAACAGCATGGACCTGATGCCGTACTGCTCCTGATCGCTCTTGAACAGATGCCCGAGCTCGTCATCGCCTACCTTGCCGATAAAACCCGAAGGCATCCCGAAGATGGCCGTTCCCGCGACCGTATTGGCGGCCGAACCGCCGGCGACATACTGCACGCCAGTCTGCCTGAGCACCTGCCATATCCTGTCGCCGGTCTGCATATCCACATGCTGCATACTCCCTTTCGGCAGATGGAACTGCCGGAGCAGGGTGTCATCCTGAAGCACAGCCAGAATGTCCGTGAGGGCATTGCCCATTCCCAAAATCGATTTCATCCGGTCAATCTTATCTTCTAACGCATGTCCAAATTCATCCAAGAGCGACAAAGATAGGGAAATTTATCCTTTTTTAAGGTTTTTTAGATAAATTTGCGCTCCGCATTTTTCCCGACACCGGAATGAAGAAAAAACTCAAATACCTGATCTCCGCAGCCGTGGCCTGCGCCCTGCTTTACTTCACTTTCAGGGGAGTGAAGTGGGCCGATTTCATCACCGGAATAGAGTCCTGCCGGTGGGGCTACATCCTGATATCGATGGCGGCGGGCATCGCCGCATTCTGGTTCCGCGGTGCCAGATGGCGCGAAATCATCCTGCCCATCGACGACAGCATCAGGAAAGTCACGGCTTTCAACGCCGTAAACATCGGATACATAGCCAATTTCGTATTCCCGAGAATAGGCGAATTCGTACGTTGCGGATTCATCACGAAAAATTCGGTGCAGGATCCGGAATCCTGCAATGAGGGCGGTGAACCGAAGAAAAAGGCATCATACGACAAGGTGCTCGGGACCGTGGTCCTGGAACGGTCCTGGGATATGGTGACGATGTTCCTGTTCCTGATTGCCCTCCTTGTCTTCAGATGGAAAGAGTTCGGAGCTTTCTTCGTCGAAAAGATGTGGAAGCCGTTCGAGGAAAACCTGAATTTCAGCCTGTGGTGGATTGTGGCGCTGGCCATAATCCTGTGTGCAGGCGCCGGTCTGTGGATATACGCGACGCGTTCGAAGAATTCCTTTTCGAGGAAAGCCGCAGATGCCTGCAAGGGGCTGCTGCAGGGCGTACTTTCCTGTCTGAAAATGAAGAACAAATGGAAATTTTTCTTCTATACCATTGTCATCTGGCTGATGTACTGGACAATGAGTGCCGCGACCATGAATGCCATGCCCGGGCTCGACGGTTTGGGTGCGGTAGATGCCCTGTTCCTGATGGTGGCCGGCAGTTTCGGCTGGCTTGTACCTGTCCCCGGAGGTTTCGGAGCCTTCCATTTCATCGTATCGCTGGCCCTGGCTACCATCTACGGAGTCCCTTTTGAAACGGGGCTCATCTTCGCCACCCTGTCGCACGAATCCCAGGCCATAACCATGGCCGTCTGCGGCGGCATTTCCTATCTTTACGAATCGCTGAAATAGGCGGTCGCGTCACAAGTCCTTTCGGACGCCCTCTCCGGACTGGCCCGAATCCGCCGGCTCCTGTCATTTATGCCGGCGGACGAGTTCCTTTTCGAGGTCCGAGATAGACAGTCCCTTGTGTACAAGCAGTACGAGGAGATGGTAGATCAGGTCGGATGCCTCGTAAATCATGGCCGCGTCGTTGTTGTCCACTGCCTCGATCACTGTCTCGACAGCTTCCTCGCCGACTTTCTGGGCTATCTTGTTCGTGCCCTTGTCAAAAAGTTTCACAGTATATGAGCCTTCGGGACGTTCGGCCTTCCTGCGGCGGATTACCTCCTGCAGCTCGCGTATAAAGCCCTGGTCGTCATCGGTACGGAAACAGCTCGTCGTACCCTTGTGGCAGACAGGGCCTGCCGGCTCCGCCATTACAAGCAGGGTATCGTTGTCGCAGTCCGCATACATTTCCTTGACCGTAAGCCAGTTGCCGCTGGTTTCACCCTTGGTCCAGAGACATTGGCGCGAACGGCTGTAAAATGTCATTTTTCCCGATTCGAGGGTCTTTTCCAAAGACTCCCGGTTCACATAGCCGAGCATAAGCACTTTCAATGTGGCGCAGTCCTGCACGACAGCAGGTATCAGTCCGTCCGGATTCTTGTCGAAATCCAGATTCCCGATTTCAAAATCTTTCCTTATCATCTTCTACGATATTTGTTATATTTTCATATCTTCAATATGCGGCAGTTTCCCGCTTCCTTCAAACTGCCCCGCCATCCAGTACCGGGCGCACAGGGATGCCGTTTTCCGCCAGCATCTTTTTCAGTTCCGGAATCCGGACCTGTCCGTAATGGAAAATCGAAGCCGCGAGCGCCGCATCCGCACATCCTCCTTCGGGCGACAGCACCTCCACGATGTGCTCCGCATTCCCTGCCCCTCCTGACGCGATGACCGGTATGTCGAGAATTTCCGAGAGCTTCCTGTATTCTTCACAGGCATAGCCTGAGCAGGTCCCGTCGTGATCCATGGATGTAAAAAGGATCTCCCCGGCCCCGAGCGACTCCGCCTGCCTGGCCCAGGAAAAAAGTTCCCTGTCGGAAAACCGGCTTCCTCCGTGCGTTGTCACCCTCCATATCCCGTCCGCTTTCCTGGCATCTATGGCCACTACCACGCATTGCGAGCCGAAACGCGAAGCTATTCCGGAAATCAGTTCCGGATTCCTGACGGCGGCACTGTTGATCGAGACCTTGTCGGCACCGGAGCGCAGCAGCACGGCCGCATCCTCTACTGTGGAAATGCCTCCGCCTACGGTAAAAGGTATGTTGATGTTCAGCGCTATACGTTCCACAAGGGAGGAAAAGGTCTTCCGGCTTTCAAGTGTGGCGCTGATGTCCAGAAACACCAGCTCGTCGGCACCCTGGGCGGAATAGGCCCTGCCCAGTTCCACCGGATCCCCCACCGATTTCAGCGAAAGGAAATTCACCCCTTTCACGGTCTGTCCGTCCTTTATGTCGAGACAGGGTATTATACGTTTTGTCAGCATCTTAATTTCCTGAATTTCCGAACCGGTTCATCTTGCGCAGGCCTGTCTCCGGCAAAGTGCCGCCAGGTCTATTCTGCCTTCGTAAATCGCCTTGCCGACCACTACTGCCGGCACTCCGGCCTCATCCAGTCTCTCCAGATCCGCCTCGGAGCCGACTCCCCCGCTCGCGATTATCCTTACTTCGGGGAATCCGGACATCAGCGACCTGTACATCTCCACTGCCGGACCGGAAAGCATCCCGTCCTTGGAAATGTCCGTAACGATCGTTGTCTGCAACCCTGAAGGCAGGAACCTCGCCAGAAGTTCCTCCGCACTCACCGAGGACTTTTCCTCCCAACCGTTGACCGCCACCAGGCCGTCCCGGACATCCGCCCCGAGCACCATCTTCGCTCCCCCGTATTTTTCCAGCCAGGATGCGAAGAGTTCCGGCTCGGTACAGGCGACACTGCCGCATATCACCCGGGAGGCCCCGGCATCGAACACGGAAGAAACCGCCCCGGAATTTTTCACTCCCCCGCCGAATTCCACTTTCAGCGAGGTTTTCGACACGATGTCTTCGAGCACCCGGAGATTTACCGGACGGGAAGCCTTGGCCCCGTCCAGATCCACAAGGTGGATCAGTTCTACACCGCAGTCCCGGAAGTATCCGGCGACGTCCACGGGATTGTCGTCGTACACCTTGCTCCGGCTGTAATCGCCCTGGACAAGCCGGACGCATTTGCCGTCGATTATATCTATTGCAGGTATTACAGTTATCATATTTTCAGAAAATTAGCTATTATCCTTTCTCCCTCGTCCCCGCTTTTTTCAGGATGGAACTGGCATCCCATGAAATTGTCCTTTCTCAAGGCCGAACTGAAAGGGATCCCGTATTCCGTAACGGCTATGGTATTTTCATCGATGTCGGCAAAATAGGAATGGACGAAATACATATAGGCCCCCTCAGGCACGCCGTCGAAAAGATCCGAACCGAGAGACGTGATGCTGTTCCAACCCGTCTGCGGGATTTTCATACGTTTTCCCTCCGGGAGAAACGGTCTGAAATGCCGTACCTTGTTCCCGAAAACGCCGAGGCACTCCGTGTCGCCTTCCTCCGACCAGGAGCACAGGAGCTGCATGCCAAGACAGATCCCGAGAAGAGGCTTGCCGGCAGACCTGATGAAATCCGCCAGTCCCTTTTCAACCAATTTCCGCATAGCCCATCCGGCATCGCCTACGCCAGGCAGCAGGAGACGGTCGCAGGATGAAAGCAGCTTCGTGTCCGAACTGATGACATAGTCCGCCCCGAGCCGTTTCAGCGCATTCTCCACGGAACGGATATTTCCGGCTTCGTAATCTATGATTCCTGTCATGCTGTAGTCAAATCCTTAAAAACTTCGTCTATTCGATAATTCCCTTGCTGCTCGGAACCGTATCGCTTCCGGAGCATCTGCCGACTGCGGTTTTCAAGGCTCTGGCAAAGGCCTTGAAGACGCCTTCTATGACATGATGGTCGTTGGTGCCGGCAGCACGGATGTGAAGGTTGCATTTAAGGTGCTCGGCCAGAGACTTGAAGAAATGTCCGAACATCTGGGAGGACATATCCCCTATCCTCTCGCTCCGGAAAACCACGTCCCACTGGAAATCGATGCGTCCGCCGAGATCTATCAGGACAGTCGCTTCCGCCTCGTCCATAGGCAGAGAAAACCCGTATCGTCCTATCCCCGACTTGTTTCCGAGTGCGGAAGAAAGGCAGTCCCCAAGCGCAATGGCGACATCCTCGACTGAATGGTGGTCATCCGTCGCAATATCCCCGAAACAGAAGACATCCAGCGCGATACCGGCATGATAGCCGATCTGCTCCAGCATATGGTTGAAGAAATTCAGTCCGGTAGCCACCCTCGGAGCCCGGAAGCGGTCGAGGTCGAGTCTGACACAGACCGATGTCTCTCCGGTCTTTCTGAGGCAGGAAGCCGTCCTGCCGGAAGTTCCCTCACGCGCTCCGATGCCGCAGGATGTTCCCGGGACATTTCCGGAGGCATCCCGGCCGGCCGCGCCCAGCACTTCGAGAACCGATGCGTTTTCATCGGGGGTGCCGACGGTAATCCGCAGGCAGCCTTCGCAGCCGTACGCCGAGGACCTGTCCCGGACTATGATACCGGCACGCATCAGGTCATCGAACGCCCTGTCCTTGTCCCTGAACCTGACCAGCAGGAAATTGGCGTCCGACGGCCAGACCTTCTCCACCTGCGGAAGCCCGGACAATTCCTCTGCCATACGCTCCCGTTCCCCGATTATGACAGCCGTCCTGTCCGCGGCCCCGACGGGATCCGAAAGGAGCTCTTCCGCCTTCCTCTGGTTCAGGATGCTGATATTGTAAGGGTATTTCACCCTCGACATCACGTCCGCGACGTATTCGTCGGCTATCGCCATACCGATTCTGAGCCCTGCCATTCCCCAGGCCTTGGAAAGGGTCTGCAGGACTATCAGACGGGGATAGCGCTCCAGCATTCCGATGAAGCTCTCCGACCCGGCAAAGTCGATATAGGCCTCGTCCACGACCGTGATCCCGCCGAAAGAATCCAATATACGGATTATCGCGTCGCGGTCGAGGAGATTTCCGGAAGGGTTGTTCGGAGAACAGAGGAAAATCACTTTCGTATCCGGCTCCACCGCAGACAGAAGGGCGTCGGCATCGAGCCTGAACCCGTCTGCAAGAGGCGAATCTATGACCCGCACATCGTTGATGGCCGCGGCCACGGAATACATCCCGTAAGTCGGGACAGCCTGGACCATACTGCTCTTCCCGGGAGGGCAGAAAAGCCTGAAAATCAAATCTATCGGTTCATCGCTCCCGTTCCCGAGAAATATATTCTTTTCCGGCACCTTTTTCAGCACCGAAAGCATCTGTTTCAACCGGGGCTGATGCGGCGAGGGATAACGGTTGACTCCCGATTCGTACGGATTCTCGTTGGCATCGAGATAAATGTCCATCCTCACCTTGCAGTCGTCGCGTGCCGTCGAATACGGCACTATGTTCCGTATGTTTTCCCTCAACAGCGGCCTTATCTCCGCTTCCGTATTCTTTTTCTCCATATTCCTTTTTCTTGTATCATACAGCTTTTGTCGAAAACGGGCCCGCGGCGCTAACCCTTCTTCCCCATCCTTATCCTGACAGCCTCGGCGTGCGCATCCAGACCTTCGGCCATAGCCATTTTCTCTATCACCGGGCCTATGGCGGCGAGCCCTTCGGCCGTGATTTCCTGAACGGTCATTTTCTTCATGTAAGTCGCGAGGTTCACCCCGGAACAGGATGCCGCCCAGCCTCCCGTAGGCAGGGTGTGGTTGGTCCCGGAAGCATAGTCTCCGGCGCTTTCCGTAGAGTAGTTCCCGAGAAATACGCTTCCCGCATTGCGGATTCCCTCTGCCGTAAGATGGCAGTCCTTAGTGGCAATGATAAGGTGTTCCGGCGCATAGAAGTTCGCGAATTCCACCATTTCCGCTTCAGTGCGGAAAAGTACGGCCAGGCTCTTTTCCATGGAGACGTCTATGATTTCCTTCCTCGACAGGGATTCTTTCTGCACTGGCAGTTCCTTCTCCACCTCTTTTACAAGATTTTCCGAAGTAGACAGCAATATGGCCTGGCTGTCTTTTCCATGTTCGAGCTGCGAGAGGAAATCGGAGCATACGAAACGCGGGTCTGCACTGTCATCCGCTATGATCATCACTTCGGACGGCCCTGCCGGCATGTCGATGGCGCAGTCCTGCGAGACCTGCTGCTTCGCCTCCATGACGTAAGCGTTGCCCGGCCCGAAAATCTTGTCCACCTTGGGGATGGTTTCGGTTCCGTATGCCATTGCAGCCACCGCTACCGCCCCTCCGACCTTGTAGATTTCCGTAATGCCGCAGATCCAGGCAGCGTAAAGTATGACCGGAGCCACCTTGCCGTCTTTCCCGGCAGGGGTGCAAAGGACCACCCTGCTGCATCCGGCCGCCATAGCCGGCAGCACCAGCATAAGCACGGTAGAGAAAAGAGGGGCCGTCCCGCCGGGGATGTACAGGCCGACATTTTCTATGGGGACGTTCTTCTGGGTGCAGATGACCCCCGGCATGGTTTCCACGGTGATGTCTTCAGGCCTCTGCGCCACATGGAATTTCCTGATATTGTCCGCCGCCGTCCAGATGGCCTTTTTCAGATCATCCGGAATGTCCCCGTCCAGCGTAGAGAACTCCTCTATGGAGACTTTCAAGCCTTCGGCATCGGTGTCGTACCCGTCCAGGGATTTCGTGTATTCCAGAACCTTGGCGTCGCCGTACGTCCTGACATCGGCGATGATGTCGGCCACGGTTTTCCGTATCTGTTCCGACGTTCCCTGTTTCTTGCGTCCTATTATCGCAGGCCACTCCTTTTTCTCCGGATTCCGATATGTTTTCATTGTTCTTTCGTTTTGTTTTCCGCAATCTTTCCGTTCACATTCCTTTTCCCGGGAGAGGGTCATTTTGCGTTCCCTGTCCAGGCTCCCTCCGGGCGTCAACCGCCGGTATCAGACGATAAGCTTCTCCATCGACAGGATCAGTATGTCCTCGGCCCCTATCGCCTTCAGCCTGTCCGCCTTGTCCCAGACCTCGGACTCGTCTATCACGGCGTGGATTGCGCTCCAGCCCTTGTCGGCAAGAGGCAGCAGTGTAGGGCTTTTCATGGAAGGGATTATCTTCAGGGCCTCCTCTATCTTGTCGTTGGGGACATTGACCAGCATGTATTTTTTCCCGCGGCTTCTGAGCACGGACGTGAAGCGGGACATCAGGGTA
>CASFLY010000075.1 GCA_949295645.1 uncultured Bacteroidales bacterium
AGGAGCTGTCTGAGGAGTGGCGATATAGCCCGGCCCGATACCGTTGCACTGGATGTTGTACTCGCCGTACTCAGAAGCGATGTTCCTGGTCAGCATCTTCAGACCGCCCTTGGCTGCAGCGTATGCAGAAACAGTCTCACGGCCAAGTTCTGACATCATTGAGCAGATGTTGATGATCTTTCCGCCGCCGTTCTTGATCATGGAAGGAATGACAGCCTTGGAAACGATGAACGGGCCGTTGAGGTCGATATCGATGACCTGACGGAACTCCTCGGCCTTCATCTCGATCATAGGGATACGTTTGATGATACCTGCATTGTTCACGAGGATGTTGATAGGACCGAGGTCCTTCTCGATCTTCGCTACGAGTTCCTGCACCTGATCTTCCTTAGTCACGTCACATACATAACCCTTTGCATCGATGCCTTTCTCTTTATAAGAAGCAATGCCCTTGTCCACGAGCTCCTGCTTGATGTCGTTGAAAGCAATTTTTGCTCCGGCCTCGGCAAACGCGGTAGCCAAGGCGAATCCGATTCCGTAAGATGCGCCTGTTACGAGCGCCACCTTACCTTCGAGTGAAAAATTAACCATAAATTTTAGTTTTATTAAGTAGTGTTAATATGATAGGCAAACCGATATGACTGGCCTTATTTGAGATCTGTCGTGTTGCACCCGTCCATATCGCCATAGTCGAGGTTTTCTCCGCACATAGCCCAGATGAACGTATAGTTCTTTGTAGCGCAGGCGGAATGAATGCTCCACTCCGGAGAGATGACGGCCTGTTCGTTTTTCATCCAGATATGTCTGGTCTCCTGAGGCTCGCCCATGAAATGGCATACTGCCTGGTCGTCAGGAATCTCGAAATAGAAATACACTTCCATACGGCGGTTGTGCGTATGGGCCGGCATGGTATTCCATGTACTTCCAGGCTTGAGTTCAGTCATACCCATCTGGAGCTGGCATGTAGGGACCACTTCCTTCACGAGCATCCTGTTTATCACACGGTGATTGCTTTCCTCGAGAGAACCGAGCTCCATGTGAACAGCTTCCGCACGGGTAGTAAGGTGGTCAGGATATGCAGCATGTGCAGTAGACGAGCAGAAATAGAATTTGGCAGGATTTGCAGGGTCCGCACTTTCGAAAGTGACCTTTCTTGCACCCCTTCCCAGGTACAGGGCTTCCTTGTATTCGAGAGTATAAGTCTGGTCGCCTGCCTTGACGATACCTTTTCCGCCTACGTTGAAAATACCTATTTCCCTTCTTTCAAGAAAATATTCGGAACGGAGGATATCGATAGGCTTGAGTTCCAGGACTTCCTTTACCGGCATGGCACCGCCGGCTATCATCCTGTCGTGCATGGTGTACACGATATTGATTTCGTCGGCAGAGAAGACTGTCTCCATGAGATAATTCTTTCTGAGCTGCGCCGTATCATAATGTTTGACATCCTGCGGATGGGCCGCATACCTTACTTCACTGTTTATTTTCATGACTTTAACGTTTAATTAGTTCAGACAAATCCGAAAGCTGCCGGAAAATTTTCCAAGACAGCGTCCCGTGTCCCCGGACAAAAAAATTACTATTTCCGGAGATTCTTTTAAATCATCCAAAAATAGTAATTTTAATCTGAAAATCAAGCAAGTTTTTCAAAAAACTTGCTTTTCCGTTCCCGTGCACGACCTACAGAGTCACCCCTGTCTTGAATATGGCTATCTCTGAATATGCGGACTTTTCGTTGCATGTTTTTTCGCCCGACGCTACGGAAAGCACGAAATCTATGAATTCGTCATCCACCGAGGTCACGGGTCTTCCGTCGAGAATCGTACCTGCATTGAAATCTATCCAGCCCGGCTTCATCGAAGCTATCCGGCTGTTCGTGGAAATTTTCGCGGTAGGGACGAAAGTGCCGAAAGGAGTACCCCTGCCGGTAGTGAAAAGGACTATCTGACAGCCGGAAGCCGCCAGAGCCGTAGCCGCCACCAGGTCATTGCCGGGGGCACTCAGGAGATTGAGGCCCCTGGTCCTGAGCCTTTCACCGTACTTGAGGACATCCGTCACAGCCGATGTGCCGGACTTCTGGGTACACCCCAGAGATTTTTCTTCCAGAGTCGAAATACCGCCGGCCTTGTTTCCCGGAGAAGGATTCTCGTAGACAGGCTGATGGTTGGAAATGAAATATTCCTTGAAATCGTTGATGAGGCGGACAGTCTTGCCGAAGACTTCCTCATTGGCACAGCGTGCCATCAGAATGGTTTCGGCGCCGAACATTTCAGGGACTTCCGTGAGGACTGTGGTGCCGTTCCGGGAGACGATCCAGTCGGAGAACCTGCCGAGAAGAGGGTTTGCGGTGATGCCGGAGAATCCGTCCGAGCCGCCGCATTTCAGTCCTATCCGAAGTTCCGATGCGGGAATATCCTCGCGTCTGTCATCGGCACAGGCCTCCGCTATCTCTTTCAGGAGCGATACCCCGAAACTGACTTCATCGCCCTCCACCTTCTGGCATTCCATGAACCTGACACGTGTTTCATCCACAGGGCCGACCAGTTCCCTGAAAGCCTGAAGCTGGTTGTTCTCACATCCGAGGGCCACGACCAGCACGCCTGCGGCGTTCGGATGATGAACGATGTCTGCCAGTATCTTTCTGGTATTTTCATGGTCGTCACCGAGCTGCGAACAGCCATAGTTGTGAGGGAATGCCACTACCCGCTCGACAGCCGGCCAGTTCCCCATATCACGGCTGAAATTTCTCACAATGGCTTCCGCCACCCCGTTCACGCATCCCACAGTCGGCAACACCCAGAGTTCGTTCCGTACGCCGACCTGGCCGTCGGACCTGCGATACCCCTTGAAAGTGGCCCTGACATCCGATTTCTCCACGCATGCCGGTATGGGACTGTACTTGTATTCGAGGACTCCTTCCAGATTGGTTTTGAGAATCCTGTGGTCGATGAGGCCTCCTTCCTGCACATCTTCCAGCAGGTGTCCTATCGGATAGCCGTATTTGATGACATTTTCGCCTTTCCGGAGGTTCTTCAGAGCCATCTTATGGCCTGCAGGTATGTCGGAGACGGCCTTTATCTGCCGTCCGTCCACATGACAGACATCGCCGGCCGCCACATTCGTGACAGCTACGGCGACGTTGTCCGCCTGATTTATTTTCAGAACAGTGGCCATAGGCTAGAGAACTACCGATTCGACAGCCTTGCGCATTCCCTCTGCCTGGATCAAGGCAAGCTTGTCCGTAAGCGCCTCGGTAAGGCCAGGTATGGCATTCAGGTCTTCACCCCAGATGAATCCTGCGCCGAGGACACCTTCCGCCACCTTGGCCACATCGCCTGTTGACCACAGGTCTTTCAGAAGAGCTATGATGGCTGCATCATCCGCAGGAACGATATCGACGTCGCCGCGTTTTCCGCCCTTATAATATGTGATGATACCGGCGAGACCGAGTACCAGCCCCTGAGGAAGTGTCCCCTTGCGTTTCAGATAAGTCTTGAGTCCCGGCAGATCCCTGGTCTTGTATTTAGGGAACGAATTGAGCATGATGCTGGTCACGAAATGTTTCACGTACGGGTTCACGAAGCGCTCGATGACTGCATCGGCGAACTGTCTGAGTTCTTCCATAGGCAGGTCGAGGGTCTCGATAAGTTCTTCATACATGACTTTCCTGACGAACTTTCCGATGAGCGGATCTTCCACGCATTCCCTGACCGTGTCCAGTCCTGACAGATAGCCGACAGGTGACAGCACGGTATGAGGTCCGTTCAGGAGGGTGACCTTACGCTCGTGATATGGGGCTTCGCTCGGAACGAAAAGGACAT
>CASFLY010000076.1 GCA_949295645.1 uncultured Bacteroidales bacterium
AAACGCTGTTCGTCATGATTTTCGAGAAAGTTCAGCATATATGGCTGGATATCTCCGAGCGACTGCCAGTTGCGGGTAATCCCGCGTGCAGACTGCCAGAGCTCTATCGGCATTCCATGAGTGTCGGAATTGGCCTCCACTATCGTCCTCAAAGTGTCGTAAAGTCCCGATTTGTCGTACAGATAATCGAACCCCACCTCCCTGATGTATTTACGGTACAGTTCCTTTTTATAGACTTCGGCGATGAAAATCACATCCGGATGCGCCGGCTTCACCCTTGAAATCAGCCACTGCATAAACTGGCAAGGCACGAGCTCCACCATGTCGCAACGGAAGCCGTCCACCCCCTTGCCTATCCAGAATTCTATTATGTCCAGCATCTTGTCCCACGTCGCAGTACGGGTGTCGCAGTAATTTATCTTGACAGTCTCGTACCAGTCGTTCACTCCGGGAGATGCCGTGTAGGAATTGCCCGTAGCTTTCGCCGGAAACTCACTGAAAGGCTCCAGCAAATGCCTGAACCCGGATACGAAAGCCCGGTAGCCTGCCGGTTCCGAAGTTCCGTACTTTTCCCGGCAGCGTTCCACTACCCACGTCGGGACGATGGTATACTCCCTGCCGAAATCGCCTTCGGCCAGCGCCCTGCTCTCCTCGAGGAATGCCTGCCGGTTCGGAAGTTCGAGCTGTTGTCCGGGATAATAGAAGAAATCATTGTCCTGCGACCAGTGCACGCTTGTGTCATCGCCGTCCCCGAGATCGCCTTCCCTTCCCGACGTCCCGTAATCACGTGCCACATGATTCGGGACAAAGTCTATAAGAACCTTCAGCCCCGCTTCATGCGTCCTTTTTACCAAAGCCTCGAATTCCTCCATTCTGCGGTCCGGGTCATCGGCAAGGTACGGATTCACGTCGTAATAGTCGGAGATGGCATACGGCGAACCGGCCTCGCCCTTGACAAACTGCGGATTGGACGGGTCGCAGCCCATGGAAGCGGACTTTGTGGAGTGCCGGAGAATACCCGTGTACCATATATGAGTACAGCCCAGCCATTTGAAATATTCAAGGGCGGGGCCGTCGATATCCGATAACTTTCCTGTTCCGTTGTCCTCAAGCGAGCCTCTGTACACGGGAGACCCGCAGTCATTGCCCCAGAGACGGGGCAGCATCTGATATATTATGGGTTTGTCCATTATTTCATGAATTATCCTGCAAAGATACTTCATTACATTTTCCGAGCCAAACTAATCGTCGATTTTTCCGAATCCGATATTTTTATTTCCAATAATTCTTATCTTTGATGATTTTTCAATCATTTTCCATGTATTAAGGTAAGTATTTTATGTTTACGATTTTTCCCGGCTTCAACCTTGTCGAGGCATACCACGACTGGAAGAAAAAACACAAGGCGACCAAGAACAAATCCGTTGCCCGCGCAATCAAGCTTGTCTTCTGCTTTGCAGTACTTGTCACCCTATGGTGCCTGCCGCTCGGCGCATTCGGCATCGACGGACTGACAGTCATCGAAAAAAGGGTCATTGCCATCTTCCTGTTCGCCACGGTGATGTGGGTCCTGGAAGCTGTCCCCGCCTGGACCACTTCCATGCTGGCCGTCGGCCTCCTGCTTTTTGCGACTTCCGACAGTTCCCTGTGGTTTTTCAGAGACGCAGCTTCTCCTGAAACATACGGGACTCCGGTCAAGTACACTTCCATCCTGCATTCATTCGCTGACCCTATCATCATGCTCTTTATCGGAGGCTTCATTCTGGCTATCGCAGCCACGAAATGCGGACTGGACGTAGTGCTGGCACGGGTGATGCTAAAGCCTTTCGGCACAAAATCGAAATTCGTGCTGCTCGGATTCATCCTTGTCACAGGAATTTTCTCCATGTTCCTGAGCAACACTGCCACCGCGGCCATGATGCTTACTTTCCTGACCCCCGTCCTGAAAGCCCTCCCTGCCGACGGCAAAGGGAAGATCGCCCTGGCCCTGTCCATCCCTATTGCCGCCAACGTCGGCGGTATGGCGACACCTATCGGCACCCCGCCCAATGCCATCGTACTGAAATACCTGAACGACCCCAACGGGCTCGACCTGAACATCGGCTTCGGGGAATGGATGAGCTTTATGATGCCCTACACGATACTTATCATATTCATAGCCTGGTTCATTCTCCTGAAAATGTTCCCTTTCAAACAGAAGAACATCGAGCTGAAAATCGAAGGGGAAACGAAAAAGGACTGGAGGTCGAAAGTCGTGTACATCACCTTTGCCGTCACCGTACTTCTCTGGATTACCGACAAATACACGGGCGTAAATTCAAATGTAGTGGCCATGCTGCCGCTTGCCGTATTCCCGATTACCGGCATCATTACCAAGAGAGACCTCGAAGAGATAAACTGGAGCGTGCTGTGGATGGTCGCCGGAGGTTTCGCCCTCGGAGTAGCCCTTCAGGAAACGGGGCTTGCATCGACCATCATAGACACGATACCGTTCGACACGTGGCCGCCTGCAGTCATGATAGTCGGCTCCGGACTGCTCTGCTATGCGATGGCCAACTTCATTTCGCACACTGCCACGGCAGCTTTGCTGGTGCCTATCCTTGCGATAGTGGGTATGAGTATGAAAGATGTCCTTATGCCGCTCGGAGGCGTTTCCACCCTTCTCATAGGCGTGGCAATAGGCTCGTCCCTCGCGATGATCCTCCCTATCAGCACTCCGCCTAATGCCCTGGCCCACGCCACCGGTATGATCGAGCAGAAGGATATGGTCAAGACCGGCATCATTATGGGTGTCATCGGACTTGCCATAGGCTATACGATGCTGATATTCCTCGGGAGCAACGGCCTCATCTGACCGTCGTCACGCCGATGACCGGTTCTGTGCCCGGGAAACCGAAGCCTGCGGTACAGGGCCGGAGTACCGGAGCCTTACGGCATCGGATCCAGCCGGGAATATTCCCTGGCATCCTTGATGACGGTAATGATGTAGATAAGGACGAGAACGAAGAAAATGAAAATGGCTGCCGCATCGAGGGCTGTCAGGACAATATACCTTCCCGACACATTGAGCGGCAGCGAAAATTCCCGGATAGGGGCCACGTAAATCAGGACAGTATTGATGACAATCATAATGATTCTGAATTCCGTCGGCCCCATTTTCGCGTATGTAAGACAGAATTCCCTTTTCAGATGCGCATTCACGCTGACATTGATGGTCAGGAGAAGGTAGACGACAAGAATCATCAGGGCGATCTCGATGTGCACTAAGCCCGACAAGCCTGCTCCAAGGAACATTATGACCTCGTTTATCGCATCGACGGTATGGTCCAGGTAATATCCGTATACGGGCCTCTGCCTGTTCCTGACGCGTGCAAGCGTGCCGTCGAGAGAATCGCCGTACCAGTTTATGACAAAGCCCAGTGAACTAAGCCAGAGATAATGGATGTCCCTGGTGCCGGCAAGGATAAAGCCGACGGCTATGACTATCGCCCCAATGGTGCCGATTACGGTCAATATGTCCGAGGTCATCCACGCAGGCTGCCTTTCCGCCAGCCAGTTGAGCACTTTTTTCTCCACTCCGTTCAGTACCGACGTCTGGATCCTTACAGACTCTTCATTAGTTTTTGCCATAAATTCCTGTTTTATCTTATAAAAATAGCAATAAAAATCTTTAGTGCAAAGCCCGGACGCCCTCCGTCTGCTGTCAGAGGCTTCGGCAGGACAGGCCGTATACACTGTCCCTCAGATACTTCCGGAATGTTTCATCATCATTTATCCCGGCCTGTACCTCAGGCGGGATGATGTCTCCCAAAATGATACGCACCGGTTTTCCGGCCTTGTTGAATACTTCGGACGGGAGCCTGAGCAGCCTTATCCTCCAGTCTATCAGCCCGAGTCCGTAATAGAAATCCGAATTCCTGTCCGCAAACTTCAAGGGCAGGACCGGGACATTCATCTTCCTTATCAGCCTGATTATGGGCATCTGCCATTCCCTGTCCCTGACACACCTGTCCTTCAGGCTGAGGTCGGAAACGGCCCCGGAAGGGAAAATTCCTAAAGGATGCCCTGCCCTCACGTGCCGGACGGCCTCTTTTATGCCGGAAATACTGTCCCGAGAAGGGGCAGAGTGTTCCTTTCCCGCAGGGGTGACTCTTATGAAATTCTCCCCGAGAGCCTCGATTCGTGAAAGCATCTTGTTCACTATCAGCTTGTAGTCCGGGCGCAAATGGCCGAAGATATCGGCCAGTATGACTCCGTCTATGCTCCCGTACGGATGATTGCTTATCGTGATGAAAGGGCCTTCAGGCAGCCTGTCAAGCACCTCACTGTCATATAAGGTATACCTCACGCCTATGTCATCCAGTATGTATCTCGCGAACTCCGGCCCGGAATAAATGCTGTTGCGGTCGTACAGGTCATTGATCCTGTCCACTGCAAGGGCCTTTATCATCCGTTTTGCAAGGGCGGTCCCGCATCTTCCCCTGAAGAGGGGGACCGTCTGCCGTATTTCATCCAATGTCAAAAGAGGCATAACGAATTTTTATGTAAATATAGCATTCGGGGCTCAAAAGATAATGCCGGAGAAAAGAATTTTTGAAATATCGGAGTGCAGTACCTAACTTTGGGACCACAGATGCAACAGGAAGCACCCGCCCATGGAAACAGAAGGGATAAAATATGCCGGTTCGAAACTGAAGATCCTCCCCTACATCCGGTCGATAGCCGGAGAACTCGGGATAAGGACGGTGCTGGACGGCTTCAGCGGCTCCACAAGGGTGTCCCAGATGTTCTCGCAATGCGGCTATGACGTCATCTCGAACGACATTTCAGTATGGTCGGAAACCTTCGCCACTGCATACCTCCTGCACGACAGGCCGATAGGGCACTACGCGGAAATCATCAGTCATCTGAATGATGTCGACGGGAGATACGGATGGTTTTCAGAGCATTACGGCGGCTCTCCCGAGTCGGGAGGCAAGAAGCCTTTCCAATTGAAAAATACGATGAAGCTCGATGCGGTCAGGGAAGAAATCGACAGGATGGGGCTTGCCGGGACCGACAGAGCCGTGGCGCTGACAAGCCTTATCCTCGCCCTGGATTCGGTGGACAACACTCTCGGGCATTACTGTGCCTATCTCAACGGCTGGAGTCCGCGTTCGTCTCACGATATGATACTGAAAGTACCCCGCTTGTGCCCGCATTCGGGGCGTAACTCCGTTTTCCGGAAGGACATCTTCGATCTTGTCAAAGACGTGGAGGCCGACCTGGCCTATCTGGATCCGCCCTACGGCTCCAACAACGACAAGATGCCTTCGAGCCGGATCAGGTACAGCGCCTATTACCATATCTGGACAAGCGTCATACTGAACGACAGGCCCGCAATTTTCGGCAAGGCGGGCAGAAGGGAGGATACGCGCGACGGGAAGAACGGCTCGCTGTTCGAAGACTACCGCAAAGACGGCAATAACCGTTTCATTGCGTCTGCAGCATTGCAGAAACTCGTCCGGGAAACAAAGGCGAGGTACGTTCTCCTGTCCTACAGTTCCGGAGGACGGATATCCAGAGAAGAGCTCTACGACATACTGAATGCGGAAGGGACTATGCTCAAAAGTCTGGAAATCGACTCCAGGACAAATGTGATGGGACAGATGAGACTGACCAACAAATGGGTGAATACAGGCAAAAGGACCAGCGAATATCTTTTCCTTCTCGAAAAATGACGCCGGATTTTCCTTTTTTTGCGTTATTTTCTTTTTTTTGACATCAAATTTTCTTTTTCAGGAATTCCGAAAACCATACACCGTCTATTTTTGCAGCATTCCGGAACGTGCCGGAAGACAAAAAAACTTGGTATATGAAATCGAATTCAAAACTATTCAGCGAACGCGCCGTCCCGGGCGCTATCGTACTTCTGACAGTTGCCGGACTGCTTTTCTGTGCCGCGGCAGGATGCAGCAAGGCCGAAAACGACATCCAGGCTGGCAGGAAACACGACGGAAATTCGCCGGAAGCATCCGGGAAAAAGACTTCCGTATTCTTCAAACCCTATGTAGACTACCCGGAAGAAGGGACCAAGGCGGCGGACAATTCAGTAAGGAACATCATCATCTCCGTCTATGGGGAAGGTTCCCTGATGGAGACTCTTGATATGGAAGCCGGGACAGGGGCATCGGTGGAGCTGGAAATCGGCAGGGAGTACAGTTTCTATGCGAGTGCGAACATCGCCCGTGACGAGATCCCCGTTTCTGAACAGGACCTTTTGAAGACAAGGGTGTCCGTGTCGTCCGGAGAACCGTCCGGAGGCTTTCCGATGGCGGCTACGGGAACATTCTCCGTTACGGAAGAGAACCTCACTGTGTCGGTACTGCTGCAGCGGCTCTACTCGAAAATCCGCTTCAGGGTAGATTTTTCAGATGTGCCGGATCTGGAAATCACCTCGGCAAATATCAGGCAGGCGGCAAATTCCGTCCTGCTTTTCGGAGAATCCAAGGCTGTCCTGACTACCGACGGGGATGCGGCCTCTGCCGCCGAACTTTCCGCCCTGAACTCCGGGTCGGAAATAGGGCTTTATCTGCCGGAAAACTGCCAGGGAGTACTGCTGCCCGACAACGATGCTTCCGCGTCCAAGGTTCCTGACAATATCCCGGGAAAGGCTGATGTCTGCTCGTACATAGAAGTCACCGGAAAGCTCAACGGGGAAAACAGCCTGTTCGGGCCTGTAACCTACCGGTTTTATCTGGGGCAGGATACCACATCCGATTTCAGCGTGATCCGGAATACGGACAACGAAATCACGCTGATTCCGTCACGGGAAAGCATTTCCGCCCCGACCTGGCAGGTGGACAGCAAGGATGTCTACGGGAAAATGCCTGTTCTGACAATCAGTCAGCACCAATACTACTTCATAGACGAAGACGGTATCGAGACGCACCTGATGCCGGAAACGGAGTTGAGGTTACAATGGCACAAACTGTTTGCTACGGATGACTATTACATAGCCATAGCAGAAAGTCCGGGAGGGTATGATCCTGATAACATATTTGACGAGATGATGTCCACCATGGTCGCGAGATCGGAAGACGGAAAGACGTGGGAAGAAATAGGAAAGTTCCGGGCGACAGATATTGCTTACGGAAACGGGACCTATATCATCACATCCGGCAAAAACCGCTATCGGATATCGATCGGTGGCAAATTGTGGAATGCACTGTCGGCAGATGCAGAAATGGAAATCGTCACTTACGGGAACGGGATATTTATGGGATTCGGGGACGACTACTACTCCTATACATCAGAAGACGGCATAGAATGGACGAAAGCCGGATATATAGGACTATCCCCCGGGAAAGTAGTCGAGGCCGCGTACGTGAACGGAGAGTTCGTCTGCATCACGTGGAATAGCAAAATAGCCAGGAGCAAGGACAACGGAAAGACCTGGACTATCACCCAGTCCAATGTCTATTGGAGACCCTCAGTCGACCTATATTCAATCGAATTGACATACGGGAACGGGATATATCTGCTTTCCGCATACGAAGGATTGTTCTACAGTACCGACGGCAATACCTGGGCCAATGTGCCGGGAATAGGCAACGGGAACTGTTTCGGGTACAGCATCGACTACAAGGACGGGGTTTTTTCCGTAGCCTTCAACGAAATCCTCAACAATTCCATATATGTAAGAGTCTTCACATCGTTGAACGGACGTGACTGGACCCAAATATATGACTATAACTGCAATGTCCCTACGATGGGGATCCGCATCGCCAGGTAACGGATGGGTTGCATTCATCAGAAAACTCTGAAAGTCTTGTATGTCTGACAAAAAAAGCATATAATTGTCGGAAGCCGGCATAAACGGCCAAATCCGCCGGCAGACACAAAATAACGTGAGTTCGACGAATTTCAACTTGTTGAAAGTCATCGAACTACCTTTGAAGGAGCAGAACAGAGTTCTGCGACGAGCCCCCAGCGAGGGGGCGAATGGGGGTGGCGCCCCTTGAAAAGGGGCTGTCGCCACAGC
>CASFLY010000077.1 GCA_949295645.1 uncultured Bacteroidales bacterium
CTTTGGGTTCCGTTCTCTATTTGCACCTGTCTGGGGCCGGGGGGCGGCTTCCTTTCGCACTTCGGTGTTGAATCTACATACTTTTTCGGCAGCAGCAACTTTATCCCCGTATTCATAATATACGTTAATAAAGTAAAGTCGAAATAAGAAAAGAGATGGCTCCGCCAAACAGACCAACCGATTTGCCGAAGTCCATCAATGATACAATCTGTTTTTTCTTTTGGCTACAAAAATATTCGTGACCGCCTCTTGTTTTTAGTTGACATCAGTTGGTGAAAATCCCGCTTATTTTCGTACCTCCGCATCGGAAGAAAACAGGTGGACTTCGGACGGGAAAAGGGAGTTTTCCCGTTGGTTCAGATTCAAGTGAAAAGTGCGGCAAAACGGACGGTTTTGGGCTTGAAAAACAAGCAAAAAGGGCTTTTCTGCCGCTTAAAACAGCATCTCATCCATTTTCAGACAGTTTGTCAGGCTGCCCCGGCAATTACAAGCAAACTTGCATTGCTCCCGGTTTCGGCGTATATTTGAGAGATAAAACAACAATTATGGAATCCTCAAAAAACGCGTTCCGCAGTCGGGACGTCACTTTCTCTGCAGGCTGGACCGACCAGTGCGGACCTCATCGGCAGTCTCATCGGCACCGAGGACTGCATAGTATTTCCCGTTTTTTACGGTTGCATTCCAACCACCATAAACACCCTGACGTACGCTCTGCTCCGGGAATACTTCATACACCTGTTTTACGACAGTTGCATCTCTTTCGACAGAGCTTTCAGGACTTTTCGGGTAAAATGTCTCTCCAGGGTATATCCCTTATCGGGAAAGGCTATCTGCAGACCTGCCTGTCAGAATTTCCGGGATACGCTCTATGTCGCCCGGGTATTGCATCCATCACCTTGCCGGTCCGCCATGCTGTCCGCATAGTGGTACCAGGCAGGCCAATGAAGACAAACACGAGATGAGTACCTTCGCCAATAGTCTCTGCATCAGGACTGTAAACATTGCAAAAGACGCCAGAACTCCGGAACTCATAGCCGGGCTGATCAAGATATGGGAAGCGTCAGTCCGTGCCAGCCACCATTTTCTGACTGAAGACGATATTCATAGCCTCTGTCCGCAGGCGGAGGATGCCGTCAGGCAGATTGAGACATTGTGGGCGGTTTACGATGACGATGCTGTCATCGGGTTCATGGGTATCCAGTCCTGCAAGATAGAAATGCTGTTTCTCCATCCAGGCTATTTTCGGAAGGGTATAGGGAGAAAATTGATTAAAAAGGCGTTTTCAGAATTGGACGTACAATATGTAGACGTCAATGAACAGAATCCGTCGGCCTTGAGATTCTACGAGAGGATGGGATTCCGCACATTCCGACGGGACAGTACTGATGACTGTGGGAATCCGTTTCCTGTATTGAGAATGAAACGTTTATGAATATGTCATGTCCAGTTCGTTTTTTCAGTAACTTTGTAAACTGTTAGATTGCATACAAAATGAAAACTGAATACGAGAAATGTCTGGCCGGTGAACCTTTCATTGGCGGCAGGGATCCGAAGATTGTCGAAACGATTTTGCGTACAAGAAGGCTGTTGGCGCAGTTCAATGCCACGGATTATGCGGACACGGAACGCAAGCAGGCTCTGCTGCGCGAGATGTTCGGCAGCATGGGAAAAGGTGTGCATGTGGATATCGATTTCCATTGCGAGTACGGGAAGCATATCTTTATCGGAGACAAGGTGATTATCAATATGAACTGCACCTTTGTGGACAATAACCGCATCGATATCGGCAGCAATGTGCTGATTGCTTCAAACGTGCAGATATATACGGCCACCCATTCCACCAAAGTAAACGAACGGATGGTTCAAGATTGGTCGGAAGGGGAAGAAATATGCCGTACATACGCTCTGCCAGTCAGGATAGAGGACGGCGTATGGATTGGCGGGGGTGTCATAATTTTGCCTGGTGTAACCATAGGGAAGAACAGCGTTATCGGGGCCGGCAGTGTGGTGACCCGCAGTATTCCTGCCGACAGCGTGGCGGTGGGCAATCCTTGCCGTGTGATCAGACGGATTGACAACGGAATCTGACAGGAGCAATGCTTTGGGAAACAGTCGGGGACCATCTTTTTTCCCGCTCCGGTATATGAGATGCCTATGCCGGCTCAGGGGACGGCTGTGCCGGCATAGTTGCAGGGCGGCCTATACCTTGGCTGATTTATAATGTGCTGTGCCGGGATATGGCATCGTACAATTCTCTGGTCACTCCCGGATCTTTTGTATTGAAGAAGATGTGTTCTCCGGAGGCAGTCGTGATATGTACGAATGGAGGATACCTGAGATTCAGGTATAGCCGGCATTTTCCGACGCCTTCCACACGGAAGTGCCCGATCTGTATCTTGCCAAGACCGATGCCATTGGTCCTGATTTTGATTCTCGGCATCTGCTCCATGAGTTCGCACGATTCTATTTCATTCAGCCTGACAGTATGTCGGTAGCTCCCGCCGATGATCAGGTCTTCTTCTGTCATTTCAATGCGGTTCGGCCTTGACAATGACCATACGCAGAGGATAATTCCGGCAAACACAAGAATCAGCCCTATAACGATTCCTGAATTCATAGTGTTCATATTTAATGATTTAATTTCTACATCAAACCACAACCTTGGCTTTGTTAATCGTTGATCTGACAGATGTTACGTACTTGCAGAGCACATAAAATCGCTGCGATACAGACCAAAGAAGTGATGATAGATTAACTCTTTGTAAAATACAAAAAAAGTTCCAATTTTGTACTCCTGTGACAAAAGAATGCGAAAATGAATCGGATAAAAGAGGTATTCCAATAATAATTTTAAACAAATCTAAAACTGCAAATTATGAGAGCACTTAGTTTATTCTCTTTAATCGTTGCTGCTGTTATATTACAAGCTTGTTCTACAAGTAAAGCTGTTATTTGAAAATCGGAAATTCATAGCGACTTCAACCCCCGCATCCTAAGGAGTCCGACCGCTTCCATATCCGCAGGAAGCCAGCTGACGCTGTCAAGGTCGGCAGGGGAGAGCCATCTGGCAGCTTCGTGCTCTTTGAGAGTCAGTGTCCCGGATATGACGGAGCATAGATAGCAGTGGAGGCAGATATGGAAAGACGGATAGTCGTATTCGGCAGTGCAGAGAAACGAATCTATGCTTATTTCCGTGTCGAGTTCTTCCCTGATTTCGCGTTTCAGGGCATCTTCGCGGCTTTCGCCCGGTTCCACTTTCCCGCCGGGAAATTCCCACATGTCCCTGAATTCGCCATATCCTCTTTGGGTGGCGAAGACCCTGCCCTTGTTGCAGATGACGGCAGCCACTACATGAACCAGTTTCATATTCTGTCAATCGGTTTGTATCCAAATTTACGGTTTTTTATTAATATCTTTGCCGACAAACCGATATTCTTATTTTTGCCGATGCGTGACCGTATAACTGAAGAAAAGGAAGTGGTGGGGCTGATGATACGTATGTATTGCCGGCACAAGGAGCATAACAGGGAGCTTTGCGGCGGGTGCGCCGGACTTCTGGATTACGCCCTCCTGAAACTCGACAGGTGCCGGTTCGCGGACAACAAGCCCACTTGCAGGAATTGCCCCGCCCACTGTTACCGGAAAGACATGAGAGAGCGCATACGGACGGTCATGCGCTGGGCCGGCCCGCGTATGCTGCTCTACCATCCGGTATATGCTGTCCGCCACCTGCTCAGGGAAGCCGGATCTCGGAATCCGGGAAAATGACCGGCGCCCGGCAGATGAAAAGTGTAGATGAAAAGTGCAGATGAAAAGTGTGCCGGCTGCCAGGGAAATCGGAATTTATGAGTAAGTTTGTCCATCGTAATGGAATTTATATGGTGAAGAAGCAAAGAATACGTGCGGAACGCAACAGGACATTGCCTGCCGTCAGAGCTTGCCGGCGGTATCGCGCCAGTGCTTGGGTGAGCAGCCTACGATTTTGGTGAACTGGCGGTGGAAGTTGGAGCGGTCGCTGAAGCCGACCATTTCGCCGATGATATTGGTCGAGATCTTCTTGTCGGACAGGAGCAGGGCCTTGGCATCCTCGATTCTCAGTTCCGTCCTCCAGGTCCTGAAATCCTTGCCTACTTCCTGGGCGAAATACTGGTTCAGTTGCTCCTTCGTGACTCCGATTTCGGATGCTATTTCATCGCGGCCCTTGTCGTATTCGCGGTATTTCTTCCGGGCCACCCACCCCTCTATGTTCTTCCTGATTTTTTCGTCCGTGTCCTGCCGGCCCGAAGCCGCCGCTGATTTTGCCGCCGCCCGCCTTTTCCGGGGAGTCCGGTTGGCTGTCCGGATCGTCCAGTGTCCGAACGCGTCGAGCAGGAGCTTGTGACTGCCCAAAAATGAAATGAAATTGCCTGCGAAATAAAGCAGGAAAAGGATATAGAAACCGATATAGACAAACATGAAACTCCGCAGGAAAATGAGATAGATGATGACTACCATTTCCGTAAGCATGGCGAGGATAAAGCAGAACTTTATCCATTTCAGTTTGTGCTCTTCGTCCTCATCGTAATATTTTTCGAGCAGCAGGATGCTGCGTTTGTACCATTTGTCGAAAATAATGATGTAATATATGCAGAGGGCGGCGAAAAGGGCGATGCTTGTGATAAGGGCAATGTTGAAAAGGTTCCGCTCTCCGTTGAAGAACAGCTCGACAAGGCCGATGCTGACTAAAAAGACGGCGAAAATGCTGATGAGCAGGCGGCTGTAGTCAACGTAGCGGTGGCTGAGAAGGTTGATGAGGGAGAAAGCGATGGTCGTCGTGGAAAAGGCCACGTTGATGAGCATCGTTATGGCGGAAAATATTTCATAATCGGCGATGCCCTGATGCATGAGCGTGTAGCCGAATATAAACGCGCAAAACAGGTAGCTCAGGGCCACCATACTCTTTGCGCGAGTCAGTTTCTTTGCATGCTCCGTCTGCGGAACCTTTATCAACAGCATCACGATCGCAAGGGATGAAGCGACGATCATCGCTATCCACTGGAATATGCGGATGTCGTTGAGGTTCACCGTGAATTCCATCTGCATTCCTTTCGGTTATATAAATCTTATACGTCTTGTCCCTCCGCCCCGAACCTCCTTCCGTTATTTCAGGAGAGAGTGACCCAAAAGGGACTTTCGGACACCCTCAAACGTCTTTCTTCGAAAGACCGGATCCCTTTATACGCATATCGGCCCTGCCGGTCGGAACGGATAATGTGCAAGTCCGCAACAACCATCTGGCCAGCGCATCCCGCCAGCTCTCCGTCTGCCGGTCGGAACGGATAATGTGCAAGTCCGCAACTGCCGGCAAGGCCAGGATCCGTATTCGTTACCAGCCGAGAATGTAGGCGAACATCAGCGGGGCTACTATTGTAGCGTCCGACTCGATGATGAACCTCGGCGTATCCACATCCAGCTTGCCCCAAGTAATCTTTTCATTAGGCACGGCTCCTGAATAGGATCCGTAAGATGTGGTGCAGTCCGAAATCTGGCAGAAATAGGCCCAGAGCGGAGTGCCCTTCCATCCGAGGTCCTGTTCCATCATAGGAACAACGCAGATAGGGAAGTCTCCTGCCGTACCGCCGCCGATCTGGAAGAAGCCGACCCCTTCGCCGCCGGAATTGTGCTTGTACCAGTCGGTCAGGAACATCATGGTCTCGATACCGCCCTTGATCATAAGCGGGTCGAATTCACCCCTGATGCAGTGGGCAGTGTATATGTTGCTTGTCGTACAGTCTTCCCAGGCAGGGACTACTATAGGAATATTCTTTTCGCAGGCAGCCAGTACCCAGCTGTCCTTCGGATCTATTTCGTAGTATTTTTCGAGGACGCCGCTTCTGAGAAGCCTGTAGATGACCTCGTACGGGAGGAGCCTCTCGCCTTTGGCCTTCATATCCTTCCAGATGTCCACGAGGTGATCCTCAAGTCTGCGGAACGCTTCCTCTTCCGGAATACAGGTATCCGTCACGCGGTTCATATGGTTGTTGAGCAGTTCCTTCTCCTGTTCCGGAGTCAGATCCCTGTAGTTCGGAACCCTGTAATAATGGTCGTGCGCAACGAGATTCATTATGTCCTCCTCGAGATTGTTCGCCGAGCAGGATACGATATGTATCTTGTCCTGACGGATCATTTCCGCAAGTGAAAGTCCGAGTTCCGCCGTACTCATGGCGCCGGCCATGGCCAGCATCATTTTCCCGCCCTTGCCGATATGTTCGTCGTATGCCTTGGCGGCGTCGACGAGTGCTGCCGAGTTGAAATGACGATAATGATGCGTAATGAACTGAGAAATAGGTCCTTTTTCCATTTTCATCTTGTTTTTACTGGTTAATGCCAATTATATGTCATAATTGGCTTTACAGCCTGCGAAATTAGCGATTTTTTCCCTATTTTTGCAATCGTTTTCCCCTTAAATTTTAACAATAGACCGAATATGTTGAATGTCAATCAAATAACCAAGCTCCAGGAGATAAGGACACCATTTTATCTCTATGATATGGAGCTTCTCGGAAGAACCGTCGCAGAGGTGGCCCGGCTGTCGGCGGAATATGGGATAGAGGTGCATTATGCCGTAAAGGCAAATGCCCAGCCGCGCATACTTGAATACATTGCATCGCAGGGCCTTGGCGCGGACTGTGTGAGCGGGAACGAGGTGCTGAAGGCTCTTGAGAGCGGCTTCCCCGCAGGGAAGATAGCGTTCGCGGGGGTAGGGAAGACCGACCTGGAAATAGAGACCGCCGTCAGGAACGGCATTTTTTCGATCAACTGCGAGTCCCTGCCGGAAATCGAGGCTGTGGATGCGATAGCTTCAAGGCTCGGGCTCAGGGCAAGGGTTTCGGCGAGGATAAATCCCGACATAGACGCCCATACGCACAAATACATAACAACGGGGCTCGAGGAAAACAAGTTCGGGATATCGGAATATGACTTCGATGCTCTGATAAGTCTGATAAAGAAGTCGAAGTCGTTGGATTTCAACGGGCTGCATTTCCATATCGGTTCCCAGATCACGGATGTGGAAGAAGTCTTTTCCCTGGAATGCCGCAGGGCTGCCGAGATAGTCTCGTATTTCGAGGACAGAGGCCTCGCGATCGAGAATATAGACCTTGGGGGCGGGCTCGGGATAGACTATGAAAACCCGGATGGCCATCCTGTTCCGGACTTCGAAAGGTGGTTCGGGACCATTGCTGCCGGTTTCCCGGAGCGAAATGGCAGAAAACTCCACATAGAACCGGGCAGATCGCTGGTGGCGCAGTGCGGGACTCTCTGCACCAGGGTACTGTTCGTGAAAAAGGGGAAGTCGAAGACGTTCCTGATCACTGATGCCGGAATGAATGACCTGATAAGGCCGGCGCTCTACGGTGCGTACCACAAGGTGGAGAATCTGTCGGCTGTATCGAGGGGGGAATCCGTGAACGCGGTATACGATGTCGTAGGCCCGGTGTGCGAGTCGAGTGACGTATGGGGAGAGGGCAGGGAGCTCCCGGAGAGTTTCAGGGGAGACCTTTTGGCCATACGCTCAGCCGGAGCATACGGGCAGGTGATGGCAAGCCGGTACAACCTCCGGGATCTTGCCGGGGCGTATTACCTCGACACCCTGTGACGGATTTATGACAGGCATTGCGGTCCTGAAGCCTGGTATGCGCCGGGCGGCCTTGCCGGTTTCAGGACGATACAATACAAATAGAATAAAACAGAAGAATAATGTTTGAAAATTTAGTAGACAGACTTGAACGTTCCTTCAAGATACTGAAAGGAGAAGGGAAAATCACCGAAATAAACGTGGCAGAGACGCTGAAAGACATCCGGCGGGCCCTGCTCGATGCCGATGTAAGCTACAGGATCGCCAAGCAGTTCTGCGACGATGTGAAGCAGAAGGCCCTGGGCATGAATGTCCTGACAGCCGTCAAGCCGGAGCAGATGATGGTCAAGATTGTCCATGATGAACTGGCCGCCCTGATGGGAAGCGATTCTTCCGACATCGATGTCAAGGGGCATCCGGGAATCGTCCTCGTGGCCGGTCTGCAGGGTTCCGGTAAGACTACCTTTTCCGGCAAGCTCGCCCTGAACTGCAAGAGCAAGAGGGGAATGAAGGTGATGCTGGCCGCCTGCGACGTCTACAGGCCTGCGGCAATCGACCAGTTGAAAGTGCTGGGAGAACAGATCGGCGTGCCGGTCTATTCGGAAGAAGGCGTAAAGGATCCGGTAGGTATAGCAAAACGTGCCGTGGCCAAGGCCAGACAGGAGGGATTTTCGCTCGTGATAGTCGATACTGCGGGACGTCTGGCCGTGGACGAGGAGATGATGGACGAGATAGCTGCCCTGAAAAAGGCCCTGTCTCCGACCGAAACCCTGTTCGTGGTAGACGCGATGACCGGACAGGATGCCGTAGAGACAGCCAGGGCATTCAATGACAGGCTCGATTTCGACGGGGTCGTCCTCACCAAGATGGACGGAGATACCAGGGGCGGTGCCGCCCTTTCCATCAAGGCAGTTGTGGGCAAGCCGATCAAGTTCATCTCCTCCGGAGAGAAAATGGAAGCACTGGATGTCTTCCATCCTAAGAGAATCGCAGACAGGATTCTCGGCATGGGTGATGTCGTGACTCTCGTCGAGAAGGCCCAGGAGCAGTTCGATGAAGAGGAGGCCCGCAAACTGAAAAAGAAACTTGCCAGGAACCAGTTCACGCTGATGGATTTCTACAACCAGATCCAGCAGATCAAGAAAATGGGGAACATCAAGGACATAGCTTCGATGATTCCGGGTGTGGGCAAGGCGATAAAGGATGTGGAGATGAGCAATGATTCCTTCAAGGGAGTAGAGGCCATCATCCTGTCTATGACTCCTTTGGAGCGCGAAAAACCGGAAATCATAAACGGCAGCCGCAGGAAAAGGATAGCGGACGGAAGCGGAACCACTGTCGCCGATGTGAACAGGCTTCTCAAGCAGTTCGAGGGCACGCGTAAAATGATGAAATCCGTTATGGGCCTTGGCGGAATGCCTTCCGTGCCCGGAATGATGCGCCGTCGCAGATAGCATCGGCCCGGTTTTCTTCTCGGGATTCCTGCCATATCAGTGGAGTGGAGTACTGAAAAAGGGGATGACTTTTACGTCACCCCCTTTTCATAGGCTATGCTCCGAAGTTGTCATAGAGTATGTTCTCCGGCGGAACACCGAGGCTGTCGAGCAGGTTCACGACTGATGAAGACATCATAGGAGGGCCGCACATCAGGTAGAGTGCATCCTCCGGAGCCTCATGCTGCTTCAGGTATGTCTCGTACAGGACATTGTGGACGAAGCCTGCGGTGTATGCCACTCCGGCTGCATCTGCTGCAGGATCCGGACGGTCGAGGGCCAGGTGGAACTTGAAGTTCGGGAACTCTTTTTCGAGAGCGTGGTAATCCTCGAGATAGAACGCCTCTTTCAGGCTGCGTGCGCCGTAGAAGAAATTCACTTTCCTTGTAGTCTTCTCGGTCTTGAACAGGTGCATAATGTGGCTTCTCATAGGCGCCATACCCGCACCTCCGCCGATAAAGATGAGTTCCTGGTCTGCAGGAAGGTTGTCTGGCAGGAAGAATTCTCCGTAAGGGCCGGAAATCGTCACCTTGTCCCCAGGTTTCAGAGAGAAGATGTAGGACGAGCATACTCCCGGGTTCACAGGGAGGAACTTGCGCGTCGCCCTGTCTACAGGAGGCGTGGCTATCCTGACGTTGAGCTTGATGATATCTCCCTCGGCAGGGTAGCAGGCCATCGAGTACGCCCTGATAGTAGGGGTGGTGTTCACCATCCTGAGGTCGAATGCCCCCATCTTTTCCCAGTCTTCGCGGTACTGTTCGTCCACGTCTATGTTCCTGTAGTCGACGGTCACGGCCGGCACATCCACCTGGATATATCCTCCCGGGCGGAAATGAAGGTGCTCGCCCTCAGGAAGCTTTACCACGAACTCCTTGATGAAGGTAGATACGTTGCGGTTCGAAACCACTTCGCATTCCCATTTCTTCACGCTCAGGGCGGATTCGGCAATCTGTATCTTGAGATCCTCCTTCACCTTCACCTGGCATCCGAGTCTCCAGTGATCGTTTATCTGTTTGCGGTTGAAGAACCCGACCTCGGTAGGCAGGATAGTCCCGCCGCCCTCGAGAACCTGGCATTTGCACTGTCCGCAGCTGCCCTTGCCTCCGCAGGCGGATGACAGGAAAATCTTCTGCTCCGCCAGAGTGTTCAGAAGCGATGAGCCGGGAGTGACTTCGATTACCTTCTTCCCGCCGTTGATGTCTATCTTGACCTTGCCTGCAGGAGTGAGCTTGATCTTCACGAACAGGAGCACCGCTACAAGCAATACTGTAATCACTACAATGGTAATTACACCTGAAATTATTGTCGTTATCATTGTTCTCCTCCCGCTTTACAGTTGAATTCCCATAAATGTCATAAACGATATTGCCATAAGCCCTACGGTTATGAATGTGATGCCCAGACCTTTAAGCGCTGCAGGGACATTGGAGTACTCCATCTTTTCCCTGATGGCTGCAAGGGTGACTATGGCGAGGAACCAGCCGATTCCGGAGCCGAGGGCATAGACCGTAGCCTCTCCGACATTCACGAAATCCCTTTCCTGCATGAACAGGGAGCCTCCGAGGATGGCGCAGTTCACTGCTATGAGCGGCAGGAAGATCCCGAGCTGCGAATATAGGGTAGGGGCGAATTTCTCGACCACCATTTCCACTATCTGGGTGATGGCGGCCACGACCGCTATGAATATGATGAAGCTCAGGAAGCTAAGATCCACGTCCGGAAGCCCGGCCCAGGCGAGAGCCCCGGCCTTGAGCACATATTCGTTCAGAAGATAGTTTATAGGAAGGGTCACCAGCAGGACGAAGATCACCGCAACACCCAAACCGGTAGCCGTCTTCACACTTTTAGATACCGCCAGATAAGAGCACATGCCCAGAAAGTAGGCGAATATCATATTGTCAATAAAGATTGACTTTACGAATAAACTTATATATTCCATTTCGATTTGAGTTTACGTTATTTTTCCTGCAGGTCTTTCTGGATGCTTCTCTGTATCCAGACGATGAGTCCGAGCAGTATAAGTGCCATCGGAGGCAGGATCACAAGACCGTTGTCCATATATCCGGCATCGTAGAAAGACTGCGGGATAATCCTGAATCCGAACAGAGTGCCCGAGCCGAGGAGTTCCCTGAAAAATGCCACGACCACGAGGATAAGCCCGTAGCCGGCGCCGTTGGCCAGACCGTCGAGGAGGGACGGAATCGGTTTGTTTCCCAGAGCGAACGCTTCGATACGTCCCATCACGATACAGTTCGTAATGATAAGCCCGACATATACGGACAGAGACTTGCTTATACTGTAGGAATATGCTTTCAGTATCTGATCCACAAGGATAACCATCAATGCGACCACTACCAGCTGCACGATGATGCGGATCCTGTTCGGAATCGAGTTGCGCAGCATAGACACTACGAAGCTGGAGAGACCGGTCACGATGATGACTGACAGCGCCATAACGCAGGCTCCCTTCAGCTGCACGGTAACAGCCAGCGAAGAACAGATTCCGAGCACGAGAACCGTGACCGGATTGCCTTTGAAAATAGGCTTCAACAATACTTCTTTGAAATTTATATCACTCATAATGAAATTCCTCCGCTATTTTACTGTTTCAATGCTCTGGGCGGACACCGCTGTCGCAGCAGTATCGGCAACCGCCGTGCATGAGGTGTCGGCAGGTGCCGTCCCGTCTCCGGGAACGGTCTCTGCAGGAGCGGCTGCGGCTGCAGCCATAGTCCTGAGATATGGCTGATAATACGTAGCCCACAGATTTATTCCCCGTCCGAGAGCCTGGGAAGTGATGGTAGCCCCGCTGATGGCATCCACGCAGTCAGGAACATCGTCATGCTTCCCTTTCTCCACGGCGAACACCGGTTCACCCTCTCCGAATGCCTTGCCCCGGAACGAGTTGTAGAACGGAGCTTCGGCGATCTTTGCCCCGAGGCCCGGGGTTTCGCCCTTATGGTCGAAGATGGCTCCTTCTATGGTCTTTCCGTCCCCGGCCAGAGCTATGTAGCCCCATATCGGGCCCCAGAGCCCTGCCCCGTAGCATGGGATGACCGTGATTGCCTTGCCGTTTATGTCGAAAACGAATACCGGCAGGCTGAGACCCTTGAGTATCCCTTCCTTTTCAGCTTCGCTTTTGGCAGCTTCCGCCTTCTTGATCAGGTCGTTCTGCTTCTTGAGGTCGGCAGTGGACGGAACCTTGATTTTCCCGGGGTCATCCTTGCCCATCTCCAGATGCCTTACAATGCTGCCGGTGCCGTCCACCTCGAAGGCATCGGTGATTTTCTCCGTGTACATTTTCAGTACGTCGGTAGTCTCGTCGATGGTGACATTCTCATCGGCCTGCGACGCCGCACTGAGCACTTTCGTAATGGTCTCTATCTTGATGTTCTCGTTCTGCTTGTCCTGCAGGCTCATTGCCACGAAAGCCAGGACGGCGGCGACTATGACGACGAGGACCACCGAATATATTACGGTATATGTATTGCCATTCGTATTCATACCTTATATAATATTAAGCGGTTTTGATTTTCTTGGCCCTTCTGTTGATGGCGCCGTTGACTACATAGTGGTCGATCAGAGGTGCGAACGTATTCATAAGCAGGATGGCGAGCATCATTCCCTCCGGATAGCCGGGGTTGAACAGCCTTACCGTCACTGCAAGGGCACCCACGAGGAAGCCGTAGATCCATTTGCCGGTCTCTGTCTGGGCCGAGGTCACGGGATCGGTGGCCATGAATACGGTACCGAACAGGAAGCCGCCCATTACCAGCTGCCAGTATCCCGGAAGGTCGGAAGCTCCTGTCGCAAAGCCGAGATAGCCCATTGCCAGTCCTCCGATTACGGATGAAAACATTATCTTCCAGCTGGCTACTCCGGTCCAGAGAAGGATGACCGCTCCGATGAGTATCGCGATGACGGATGTTTCACCCACGCAGCCCGGAATGACGCCGAGAACCATATCCCATAACGATGTCCCTGCGTTCTGCAGACCTTCCACTGACGGATGCGCCAGTGGAGTGGCTCCGGAAAAGCCGTCCACAAGGCCGTTTCCGCAGGCGTATGCCTTGCCTTCTGCGAGGTAGCGGGTCACGCCCGGAGTCCAGATGGTGTCGCCGGACATTTTGGTAGGGTAGGAGAAGAACAGGAACGCGCGGGCCAGAAGGGCAGGGTTCCAGATGTTCATACCCGTGCCTCCGAATACTTCTTTGCCGAGGATTACCGCGAAAGCCACAGCTATGGCAAGAGTCCAGAGCGGAACATCGGCAGGAACTATCAGCGGGATGATCATACCGGTCACGAGGTAGCCCTCGTTCACTTCATGCCCGCGGATCTGCGCCGAGACGAACTCGATGGCGAGACCGACGATGTATGACACGAGATAGAGAGGTATGACTTTCACCAGTCCGTACCATACTATGTTCCAGAATCCCCAGTCGGTAAGGCCGAAGGCGAGCTTGTGCTGGTAGCCTGTGTTCCAGATGCCGAAAAGCATTGCAGGCACGAGGGCCAGCACCATTATTATCATTATCCTTTTGAGATCTACGCAGTCCCTGACGTGAGAACCTTTTTTCGTCACGGTGTCGGGAACGTAAAGGAATGACTCGAACGCATCGAAAGTCGAGTGCAGGAATCCGAATTTGCCGCCTTTTTCAAAGGAAGGCTTTATTTTGTCGATAAATTTTCTCATAACCCTCAGTGTTTAAGCCATTTCTTTCATCATCAGAGCTATACCGTCAGACAGTATCGACTGGATCTCTGTCTTCGACGGGCAGACGTATTCGCACAGGGCCAGATCTTCCTCGAGCACTTCGTATATCCCGAATTTTTCCATCTTGTCGATGTCGCCTGCCAGACAGGCCTTCAACAGATATACCGGGAAAATGTCCATAGGCAGCACCTTGCCGTAGACATCGGACATCACGAAAGCCCTCGGACCGCCGTGAAGGTTCGTATCCATATCGTATTTCTTTTTCGGCGTCAGCCAGGAGAAATAGGTGTGGGACGTGCTGAACTGCTTTGTCCTGAACGGTTTCGCCCATCCGAAAAGTTCATGCTCGTTTCCTTCCTTGATCAGGGTGATCTGGTTGTCGAAGAAGCCGAGGAAACCGTCCGCCCCGACATTGGTCCCGCTCAGTACGTCTCCGCTGATGAAACGGATGCCTTCCGGAGAGTTCCCGTAATATTCGGCGATGTCTTTCATCGACATTCCGGCTATGCCTTTTACGTAGGAAGGGTCCTCAGCCTTGGGCCCGGTGACCGCCACAAGCCTGCTCAGGTCGTACCTGCCCGTGTTGAACAGTTTCCCGATGGCTGCCACCATGGTAAGAGACACTGTCCAGACGAGGTCGCCCTTTGCAATCGGTGCGACATGGCTTATCTGTACGCCGACGTTCCCTGCAGGATGTTTCCCGCTGAAGATATGCGGCGTGATGTTCTCGAGTTTGTGAAGCGGTGTGCCCGAGTAGTTGGCGCTGCTGAATGAAACATGCACTCCTCCTTTGGTGAGTTTGGAGAGTGCGTCTATCCCGGTCTGGATGTTTTCTATTTCATCCCTGAGGGTATATTCCGGATTTGCAGCCAGAGGGGCTGTGGAAAATGCCGAGATGAATATCGCCTTCGGTCTGTCTGCCGGTCTGGCAATGACGCCGTAAGGGCGCTGGACAATGGCTGGCCAGAGTCCGCTTTTCATAAGTTTTTCCTTGATCTGGCCTTCATTGGCAGAAGCGACCTTCATTGCACCGAAATCTTCCGATTTCTGTTCCTTGTCCGCCTTGATGCGGATTTCGAGCAACTTTCTTTTTTCTCCACGGACGATTTCAGATACCGTCCCGCTAACAGGAGAAGTGAAAAGGATGTCGGGAGTTACCTTGTCGGCAAAGACAGGCGATCCGGCGAGGACTGTGTCGCCTTCCTTTACGAGCAGCCTCGGGATAAGGCCGCGGAAGTCGGTAGGTTTGACAGCCACAACGTCAGGAATCACCACCTTCTTTACTTTCTGGGCTGCAGACCCCGATATGGGGATGTTCAGCCCTCTTTTCAATTCGATGATGTTAGACATTATATAAACCGTTTTTGCGTAATTTCTGGCATTTTCAGAAAGCCGCCGCGAATATACTTAAATTTTTCGTAATTTCGCGCCATTATGGAAAACAAAATAGGCAGTATTTTAGAGGGATTGAACGACGAGCAGAAAAAGGCTGTGAGTTGCGTGGAAGGCCCGGTGCTCATCGTCGCCGGGGCGGGTTCGGGAAAGACAAGGGTGCTGACAACCAGGATAGCGCACATCCTGGAATGCGGCTGTCCTCCGGAGAGGATACTTGCCCTGACTTTCACCAAAAAGGCGGCGAATGAGATGAAAGAGAGAATCGCTGTCATGGTAGGAGAGAAGCCTGCACGCAGGCTTTATATGGGGACGTTCCATTCGGTGTTCATCAGGTTCCTGAGGGAATATGCGGAGTCTCTCGGATACGGGCGCGATTTCACGATTTACGATACCGGCGATTCCGTAAGCGCGATAAAGACCTGTCTGAAAGAACTGCAGCTCGACGAGAAGGTGTACAGGCCGAAGGATGTCCTGGGCAGGATATCCATGGCCAAGAACAATCTGACTACGGCCGAGGCCTACGCAAGGAACGCTGCGGCCATCCAGAATGATACGGCTGCGAAAAAACCGAAAATCTGGGAAGTCTACAGGCTGTATGCCCGGAAGTGCAGGCAGTCCAATGTGATGGATTTCGATGATATTCTCCTGAATATGAACATACTGCTCAGGGACAATCCTGCCGCCTGCGAGGACATATCCTCACGTTTCAGCTATATAATGGTGGACGAGTACCAGGATACGAACTTTTCCCAGTACCTGATTCTCAAGAAACTGAGCGCAGTGCACCGCAATATCTGCGTGGTCGGGGACGATTCCCAGTCCATATACGCGTTCCGCGGGGCGAAAATCGAGAATATACTGAATTTCAGGAACGACTATCCGGAGTACAGGATTTTCAGGCTCGAGCGTAATTACCGTTCGACCAAAACCATAGTGGAGGCCGCAAATTCCCTGATAGCCAGGAATTCCGCCAGAATCCCGAAAAAATGCTGGTCCGATGCCGAGACCGGTGAAAAGATCCGGCTCGTGAATGCCTATACGGCAGAGGAGGAGGCCATGCTCGCGGTGAACGAGATTCTCTCGAAAATCCATTCCGAATCGGCTTCGTACAGGGACTTCGCGATATTATACAGGACGAATTCCCAGTCCAGGGCTTTCGAGGAAGCACTCAGAAGACGAAACCTGCCTTACCGCATATATTCCGGAAACTCGTTCTTCGACAGGATGGAGGTGAAGGACGTGATGGCGTATTTCAAGCTGGCGGCTAACAACGCTGACGACGAATCGTTCAGGCGTATTGTGAACAAGCCTGTACGCGGAATCGGGGCTACGTCTCTTGCCGCCCTGAGCGCGGCGGCGCAGGACAAGAACCAGCCGCTTTTCAAGGCAGCATTTGCGGATGACCTTGAAAATTACGGTCTGAGGCAGGCAGCGGCGGACAAGATAAGGGCATTCTGCGGCATGATTGCCGCTTTTTCGAAGCGGATCCCGACAGAGGATGCAGGAGACCTTGCGGTGACAATCGCGGTGGAAAGCGGCATCCTGGGCTTGTACAAAGAGGACAACAGCGTGGAGGGCCTCACCAAGACCGCGAACGTCGAAGAGCTTCTGGACAGCGTCAGGACCTTTGTGGAAGAGCGGAAAAACGAATATTTCGAGGAAATGCTCGCAGGGGCAGGTGAATGCACGGAGATAAGTGCCGCGGACCTGCCGGCAGTGACTCTCGGGGATTTTCTCGAAAACGTATCCCTGTTGAGTTCCGTAGACGTGGAAGATGACGAGGATTCCGACAACAAGGTGACGCTGATGACGGTCCATTCTTCGAAGGGCCTCGAGTTCCCCTATGTTTTCGTGGTGGGTATGGAGGAGAACCTGTTCCCTTCCGGCGGTTTCCTGGCGTCGGAGAGTGAGATAGAGGAGGAGCGCCGCCTGTTCTACGTGGCGATGACCCGCGCTATGAAAGCCGTCTGGCTGTCGTTTGCGACGACAAGGATGCGCAACGGAAAGCACGAGTCGAACAGTCCGAGCCGTTTTCTCCGGGAAATAGACAGCAGATACATCCAGAATCCGTTAGGAGAAACTTCTTATGAGCCGGACAGGGAGAGCCGGGGCGCGGCAGGCAATTTTTACCGGAATTCCGGTAATGAAGCAGGATACGGAGGCGGCAGGTCCGGACGGATTCCGGACAATGCGGCAGTCAGGAAACCTGTAATGAGCCAGTCGCGGCCGGAGACGAAGACCTCCGGAGTGACTCCGTTCAGGCAGCCTTCCCGGATAGTGAGGCCTGCGGCCGACAACTATGATTTCCAGCCCTCCCCGGTGAACCTTCTGGCAGCAGGGCAGCGCGTGGAGCACAACCGCTTCGGGCAGGGTACCATAAAGGATATCTTCGGGGATGCCACCGGCCGCAAGGCGAAGATAGATTTCGATAATTACGGCGAAAAGACACTGATGCTGAATTATGCCAAAATCCGCATAATCTGAAAGCGGGCGGGTTAAAGGTTCACGAGGCAACCGTAAGAATGAATCCTACGACCGCCCCGCTACTTAACCTAAACTTAAACTATGAAAAACTTCGGCACAAATATATGGAAATTTTTCAGAAGCTGCTTTGAATTTTTTCAAAAAATCAAAACAGCTATGTCATCTGGAGCCGAAGTAGATGAATATCATTCCGATAAGTATCAGCAGAAGATCCAAGGCCTTGGCCCTGAGATTCTTCTCCCTGAAAATCAGCACGCCGCAGATAAATGAGACTATTACTGAACTCCTCCTGACCAGGGATACGACAGAAATCATCGAGTCATCCTGGTTCAGGGCGCTCAGGTAGGAAAAATCGGCGGCCGATATGAACAGTGAAATCAGCGGGATGGCCCAGCTCCAGTGGAATGCTGTGGTTCTGTCCCTGTGGGGATACCACAGGATAGCCAGGATGACGGACATCAGCACCATCTGGTAGAAATTGTACCAGCCCTGGACGAACATTGGGCTGAGTTCTGTCATGATATATTTGTCGTACAGGCCGCTTATCGCTCCCGTGACGGCTGCCAAAGCCACAAACAGGATCCATTTGTTATGGGTGAAATCCACGGACTCCCTTTTGCTGGAGCGGCTCAGGAGAAAAAGCGAGGCGACAGCCAGCAGGACGCCGATCCACTGGTACAGGTTCAGCCTTTCCCCGAAGACGAGCATGGCTCCTGTCAGCACCAGAACCGGACGGGTGGCGTTGATGGGACCGACTATGGTGATCGGCAGGTGTTTCAGTCCGAAATAGCCGAAAATCCACGAAACAAGTACTATGAAGGACTTGATGATGACAAGTGTGTGGGCATGAAGCAATGACCCCTCTTCCGGATGTCCTGCATAAGGCGCAGGATCCAGTACACTGCCCGAAAACCACCCGTTCCCGACGATGCTCCCGAGAATGAACGGCGAAAAAATGACGGTGGAAAAAAGGGTCTTGAGAAACA
>CASFLY010000078.1 GCA_949295645.1 uncultured Bacteroidales bacterium
AAATATACAAAAACTTTCGCTATTTTCCTAATAATCAATGTGTTAATAACTAATATATATTCATCGAACTCACGTTAACTTATTATAACATAAACTATTCAAAAGGGGATGTGTCAAAATGATAAATTTTGGCGCACCCCCTAAGGTGTATCAGAATTGATAAAATGCAAGGCATTGAGGGTGAGGGCGACAGGAGTTTACTTCCATAAATGACTTAGCCCGAATCCCGATAATAACGCAGCAGTTTGTAATTATGACACACCGTCATCATTGCAAATCGTTCGGCATAAAACAGCGACATAGTGAAAAACAGGAAAAATGAATAGAGACAATCGATTGGGGACCAATAAGAAGCACAAGATACTCTTCGTCTGCCTCGGAAACATTTGCCGGTCACCTGCAGCAGAGGGGATATTCAGGGCAATAGTGGAGAGAAACGGTGCGCACGACGGATTTGAAACCGATTCTGCGGGAACGTATTCGGGACATCGGGGAGATCTTCCAGACAGAAGAATGCGCAGGGCGGCCGCGGCAAGGGGTTACGAACTTACGCATCGGGCCAGGCCGGTGGAAACGGACGACTTCTTCGACTTCGACCTCATAATAGTGATGGATGACAACAATTTCACCGACCTTATACATATGGCGCCATCGGTAGAAACGTCAAGGAAAATAAAAAGGATGTCCGACTATTTCAGCAGACACTCACTGGACTACGTCCCTGACCCTTATTATATGGGAACAGACGGTTTCGAACTGGTGCTTGACCTGCTCGAAGACGCATGCAGGAATCTCTATGCCAGTCTCGAGGATGAACTGCACGGAAAATAGCACTTGGCCTGCCTCATTTTGCGGACATCGGCAAAAGAAACCCTATTTCCGGCAATATACGACAAACTCGAACTCCAGTCCGGAAGCTTCGTCCTGCATCCGCCCGGATCTCGACTCCTCTTTCCAGACACCGGGAGAAATATCCGGAAAAAAAGTGTCGGCATCATCTACAGTACAATGTACTTCAGTAATATAAAGCCTGTCGGCCAATGCCATAGCCTGCCGGTAGATTTCACCTCCGCCTATAATAAAGGCCCGGGAAGGCTTTTCAGCCAATGGTGAATCGGAGCCTGCGGACAACAAGGATGTTTCGGGAAGGCCTCCGGCCAATGAAGTGAGCGGCCCTTCGGCCAATGCTAAAGCTTCTTCCATGGAACTGGCGGTTTCCACCCCGTCAATGACAATATCGGAACGGCTTACGACGATATTCTTTCTTTTCGGCAGAGGCCGGCCGATAGATTCGAACGTTTTCCGCCCCATTATCACAGGGCTCCCTGTCGTCACCGTCCGGAAGTACTTCATGTCGCCCGGAATATGCCACAAAAGCGCATTTCCTTTCCCGATGGCCCCATTGTCCGCCACCGCCGCTATTACACATTTTTCCATAAATTCCTTTTTATTCCATTCTTCCCGCCTCATCCCGAACTTGTCCCGAGTCCCGCCGGCAACGCCGCAATACATCCCGTTCTTCCCTTTCTGCAACCCCACCGGAGCGTCACGACGGGTGCAGTGCAAGGCCGCCAAGGGCGAGGACGACGGGAGTTTACTTCCGTAAATGACCGAGCCCGAGTCCCGCAGGCAACGCCGCAATGCGCCCGTCGTGACGCTCCGGATTATACGGCGACAGGCGCCTTAATTACAGGCCAAGGCTCATACCCCTCCAAAACAAAATCCTCATACTCAAAGGAAAAAATATCCGTCTTGTCTGGATTTATCTTCATCACAGGGAGCGGCCGCGGCTCTCGGGAAAGCTGAAGGGCCACTTGATCGAAGTGGTTAAGGTAAATGTGGGTATCTCCAGTAGTATGGATGAATTCACCGGGCCGATAGCCGCAGACCTGGGCCACCATCATTGTGAGCAGGGCGTAGGAAGCGATGTTGAACGGCACACCGAGGAAGACATCTGCACTGCGCTGATAAAGCTGGCAGGAAAGCCGGCCGTCAGCCACATAGAACTGGAAAAGAGTGTGGCAGGGTGGCAGGGCCATTCTGTCCACTTCGGCGGGATTCCAGGCGGAAACTATCATCCGGCGCGAATCGGGATTACGCTTCAGGGTCTCAATCACATTGGAAAGCTGGTCGATGGACTTTCCATCGGGAGCCGGCCAGCTGCGCCACTGATGGCCGTAGACCGGTCCCAGGTCTCCGTTCTCGTCTGCCCATTCATCCCAGATAGAAACTCCGTGGTCTTTCAGATATTTTATGTTCGTATCACCCGAGATAAACCACAGAAGCTCGTATATGATCGATTTCAGATGCACTTTCTTCGTCGTGAGCAAAGGGAAACCCTTGTTCAGGTCGAAACGCATCTGATAACCGAAAATGCTCTGCGTTCCCACTCCGGTCCTGTCCGTCTTTATCACGCCGGTCTCCCGGATATGCCTCAACAAATCCAGATACTGTTTCATGCGAGTCTGTTTCCGAAAGCAAAGATAATGGCCTCGTGATATGCTTCTCCCGGGCGGAGGACAGCCGAAGGATAGTCCGGTTCGTTCGGCGAATCAGGGAATCTCTGACACTCCAGGGCTACGCCTTCATAGTCGTTGTAACTTCTGCCGCACTTTCCTTCAGGGCAGCCTGCGAGCCAGTTCCCGGTGTAGACCTGGATTCCCGGCTGGGTGGTATAGACCTGAAGTGTCCTTCCGCTTTCCGGAGCATAGAGTTCGGCGGCAAAACGCACGGTTTCATCAGCGCTCCCGTCTATAATCCAGCAGGCATCATAGCCCTTGCCGTATTTCAAGGCAGGAAAATCCGCATTCATATCCCTTCCGAGCGGTTTCGGAGTGACAAAATCCATCGGCGTTCCCGCCACAGCCTCGCTCCCCCCGAGAGGAATCAGCGTGTCGTCCGTCGGCAGGTATTCGGCTGCATTGAGCCTGAGTTCATGCCCGAGAATGTTTCCGCAGCCTTCCCCGTTCAGGTTGAAATAAGCATGATTCGTCAGATTCACCACCGTCGGAGCATCAGTCTCGGCCGTCAGGATGAGCGTAAGTTCATTGTTTTCCGACCATTCGTACCTTGCGACAGCCTTCAAGGCTCCTGGATAGCCCATTTCCCCGTTTTCGGCAAAATACATGAATTCCACTCCCCCGCCGTTTTCGCGGCTCTCCCACACCTTGTTCTGAAAGCCTTTCGGGCCGCCGTGAAGATGGTTCGGACCGTTATTGACCGGCAGGTCATACTCTTTCCCGTCCAAGACAAAGTGTCCCTTTGCGATTCTGTTCGCATATCTCCCGGGCACCTTTCCCATACAAGGCCCGTCATCGAAATAGCTAAGGGCGTCCTTGTAGCCAAGGGCGACATCCCCCAGCTTCCCGTCCCTGTCAGGCACGGCTACCGACACTATTCCCGCCCCGACACTCGAAAGTTCGACATACGCGCCGGACGAATTGGCCATCCGGTATTTGAAAATTTCCTTCCCGCAGGGAGATTTTCCCCAAAGTTCCTTTTCTATCTTCATTGTCCTTAAATTTATGATACGTTTTCAAGCCAGAAAAACAGCCTCTCCGGTGGCGCGTCCTTCATCAGGACGGTCTTGTCCGCGTCCAGAAGGTAAAGGGACGGAATCGCCCGGACGTTGTACAGGACATCGGTGCGGATCACATAGTCGGGGTCGTAGCCGTTGTACCAGCTGTCCGGATAGATCGGCATGTATTTCCGCCAGCCGTCCAGATCCTCATCGATATAGATGTTCAGTACGGCAAGCCTCCCGTCCTCTATCATCCGCGCCACCTTGGCATCGGTGTCGAGGGCATCTATAATCTCCTTGCAGGCGTTACAGCCCGGATTGCTAAAAAACAGGATAACATATTCTGCCCGGATGCCGTACAGAGTGTGCCGCCGGCCGTTGCTGTCGCAGAACCGGAAATCCGCGGCTTTCGTCCCGACGCGGTTCAGGGAACACATCCTGACGTCGTATTCATAGCCCGGTTTCATTTCGTCGGGAACAAACTCGCTATGAGACAGACCTTCGACAAACGGCAGGTAGAAATCCTCGTTCCTGAACGGGGAATTGGGGTCGTACAGGTAACGGGTCGTCATATATGAAAGCGTCTCGAAGACATTCGATGCCGTATCCTTCTCTTCCATCGCAGAAATCTGCATGAGAAGCCTCTTTACCGCCCCGGGCGCAACTTCAGGACCGGCCATTCCCAAAACGGCCATATAGTTGGCATACTCCTGCTCCAGATCGTCCCGCTTCACGCCGTTGACAGTAACGGAATCGCAGCGGTAAAGACGGGCGGTATCCGTGAATGCGTCCCAGAAGTGCTCTGCAAGATAGGCTGCCGCCTCCGACTGCTCTGTCAGCATGGCAGGGACGCCGACCTCCGGGAAAGGCCTCGGCTGAAAACCGTCGCCCGTCCGCGGCCCGCAGGAAATGAGGGCGGCGGCAACGGCTGTTATAAAGGCTGTTTTCTTCATTGTCCGACATCGATTTACAGGCAGGAACAGCCCGCCGGTATGAGGCAGACTGTCCGATGCCCGCTCCGGGAATCATTTATTGGCCAACGCCAGTTCGGCCTGGGAGATATTGATGATGAAGTCTCCGATTTTTTCCAGTTCGGAAACGATATCCATATAGAACACTCCCGTCTGATAATTGTAGCTGTTGCTTTCGAGGTTAACTATATGTTCTTCCCTCAACGCATTGCGGTATTCGTTTATCTGTACCTCCGAATCCGTGGCGTTGGAAATGTCGTTCAGCTCCGAATACTTCTTCTTCAGGTTTTCGATCATTGCGGCGTATGCGCCGTCCACCAGATCCATCATCTTGTTCAGACGCCTCAGCATCGCGTCATCGAAATCCTTGCCGTGGATATTCTTGCGCTGGAGCATTCTTCCGATGGCCTCGCCGGAGTCTCCGAGGCTTTCCATCTCCCCGATTATCTTGTACATGGCCTTGATGCGTGCGCCGGACTCCTCGCTGATTTCCGACTTGGACACTTCGTTCAGGTACGACGCTATCTCGAACTCTATCCGGTCGGTAATTTCCTCGTATTTGATGAGTTTCTGGTTCAGAACCTCGAACTTTTCCTTGTCGGTTTCATTCACGGCCTGCCGGATATAGCCGAAACCTTTCTGGCAGATCTCCGCGAAATGCACGATTTCCTGCTTGGCCTCGTCCAAAGACAGTTCCGCAGTGCTCAGAGGACCGCCCTGGATAAACTTGAGCCTGAAAATCTCCTCGTCGCCTGCCGGGCTCTTCACCATCCAGGTCACGATCTTTTCGATGACAGGGACGAACCAGATCAGGATGCAGGTGTTGATAGTGTTGAAAAGGGTATGCAGCATCGACACGCCGTACAGGGCCGAAGTCTGGAGGGCGGTGTATTCTTCAGTCCCGGGCCGGGCATCCGCAAAGTTGGAAGTCAGCGGGTTAGGATAACCGAGAGCTTCCACGATAACGCCTATGAGCTTCAGGAACGGGCGGTAAAGGATGAGAACCCAGATGACGCCGAAGACGTTGAACAGGGTATGCGCCCGGGCGGCACGCTTGGCCGAGACGTTGGCGACCGCGGCAGCTATGTTTGCGGTAATGGTAGTACCGATATTTTCACCCAGGACCATCGCCGTGGCTATGTCGAACGGAATCCAGCCTGCATTCACCATCACAAGGGTCAGCGCCATAGTCGCGCTCGAAGACTGGAGGATGATGGTAAGAAGGGTTCCGATAACGACGAATATCAGGACGGAGCCGTAGCCGTAGCCGGACCACTGCTGGAGAAACGCCAGCACCTCCGGCGACTGGTTCAGATCCGGAACGGAATTTTTCAGGAAGTTCAGTCCGAGGAAGAGAAGGGCGAAACCTATGATGAATTCGCCGATGCTCTTGTTTTTGCTTTTCTTGGCTACAAAGAAGACAAAGCCTATGGCCATCAGAGGGATGGAAAGCGAGGCGATGTCTACGGTAAAGCCGAGTATGGAAATGAGCCAGGCCGTGACGGTAGTACCGATATTGGCTCCCATTATCACACCGATACCGTTGGCAAGCGACAGCAGCCCTGCATTCACGAAGCTGACGACCATCACCGTAGTGGCGCTCGAAGACTGGATGACGGCAGTAATGCCGAGACCGGTAAGCACCTGTTTGAACGGAGTGGATGTCATCGAAGCCAGAAATGAACGCAGCCTGTCCCCTGCTGCTTTCTGAAGGCCTTCGCTCATAAGGGTCATTCCGTAAAGGAACATACCCAATGCACCCAGAAGGGTGAAGATTTGAAGTACGATCTGCATATAATAGCGGTTATAGTGTCTGCAAAATTACGGAAATTTTTTGTAACAAACGGTTTTGATTTTTTGAAAAAACTGAAATCTGTTTTTATCTTGCGGCGATTTTCGGTCCGATGACCGCCCGACCAATGCCTCCGGCTTATGAAAATCCTGAAATCCATCATATTGGCAGCCGCATTCTGCCTTCCCTGCACTGTCTCCGCCCAGTTCTACCAGAGCGGGGATGACCCTGCTTCCGTGAAATGGATGTATGTCGAAAGCCCTCATTTCAAAGTGATTTACCCGCAGAGCCTCGATTCCCTGGCCCGCAGCTATGCTTTGGAACTCGAGAAATACAGGCTTCCCGTGTCGGGAAGCGCAGGATTCGCACCCGGGGAAAAGATGAGCGGGAAAATGCCGGTAGTCCTGCACCCTTTCAGCGCCGTGGCGAACGGGCTGGTGACCTGGGCCCCGAAACGGATGGATCTGTACACCTCGCCCCAGGGTTATGGCCCGGAACCCATGCCCTGGATGACGATGCTGGCCATACACGAGTCGCGGCATGTGGCACAGATGCAGTTCGGGCTGAGCGGATGGTTCCGGCCGTTCAGATACGTTTTCGGCGAAATGTTTGCCGGGGCCCTGGCAGGGATATATCCGGACAAATGGCTTCTCGAAGGCGATGCCGTGGTGGCAGAGACCGCCCTGTCACGTTCAGGGCGGGGCAGGACGGCCGATTTCCTGAATTACTACCGTATAGCATTCGATGCGGGGGATTTCCGGAATGCCGAACGCTGGGCATACGGTTCCTACTGGCACTATACTCCGGACCACTATGCTTTCGGGTATATGACCCTGAGCGGAATCCGGTACCTGTACGATGTGCCGGACTTTTCGGGCCGCCTGTTCACGCATTTTGCCGGACATCCCTGGGACATCACTGCGAAAAATACCGTCAGCAAACGCCTTGCCGGCAGGAAATTCCGGGCCCTCGTTTCAGAATCGATGGAACTGTACCACGAAATCTGGTCATCGGAAGCCAGGGCACGCGCACCGTTCACGGAATACCGGAAAATTCATGACGAGCCTGCCGTACACACGGAATACAGGGCCAATACCATCATAGAAGACGGACTTTATTCACTGAAAGAAAGCTTCAACAAGGGACTGCGTCTTGTACGGACGGACAAAGACGGAAAGGAAAAGGTAGTTTCGCCGTTCGGAAGCGAAACGGGAATGCTCTACTGGTCGGAAGACACACGCAGGATATTCTGGAGCGAAACCGTACCTGACAGGCGATGGTCGCTGAAATACTGCTCGGCCATCAGATATATGGACCCGGATACGGGAAAAAAGAGAACCCTGGTCAGAGGGAAAAGGATGTTCAACCCGTCCCCTTCTCCACGCGGAGACTGTCTGTCCGTCACGGAATACACGGATGACGGACGCTCCCGCCTGTGCATAATCGATGCACGTACCGGCTCCTGCAACGGCACGGCCGTCCCGCCGGATTCCCTCCAGCTTATCGAGTCGGCCTGGCTCGACGGGAAGATATACTGCACCGCAGTCTCGGAAAGAGGATACGGGATCTACCGTCTCGACAACGGGAAATGGGGAACTGTCATAGAACCGTCTCCCGTGATGATCACAGACATCGCTTCCGAAGGAGACTGTCTGATATTCGTTTCCGACAGGACGGGAGCCAACGAACTGTACTCGATGGATCCGCGGACCGGCCGCATGTGGCAGGAAACGTCATTCCGCTACGGAAGCTCCGACCATACGTTCAGTCCGGACGGAAAATATCTTGTATGTTCCGTTCCTGACAGGACGGGAGCCCCTTTGGCCGTAATAGATACGGAAAACCTGCTGCACCGTGAGACCGACTTTTCCGAACATTGCCGGTGGGAGGTGGCCGACTGCCTGAGCCGGCAGGAAAGGGATATCGCCCGGGATCGCGGATTCTCTTCCGGAGACCCGTACCGCGACGACGGCTCTTTGGAGGGGAACGGGCTCTCTGCGACCGGGACAGGACTGTCGGCACCGAAAAGATACAGGAAATTCCCGCACCTTTTCAACCTGCATTCCTGGGCTCCGGTCTACTTCGACTATGACAATATCAGCAACGGAAGCTATGAAGACTATTACAGCTATGCTTCCATCGGGGCCACCGCCCTGTTCCAGAACAGGCTTAGTACGTTTACCGGTATGGCCGGGTATTCTTTCCACCAGGATCCGGTCGCAGAGGGGAAATGGCGGCATTCCGGACACGTAAAATTCACCTATTCCGGACTTTTCCCGGTCATAGAAGCCACGTTCGACATAAACGACAGGGCTGCCCGCACCTTGTCCGGCTATGACCTGTACGGCATATCCGCAGACGGCGGCCCCGCAACGGCAGCCTCCGTCCCGTCGGTGTCCGTCTACGAATACTCGTACGGCAGCAAGCCATTGGTTTCCGGCAGCCTGTCCGTGTACGTCCCTTTCAATTTCTCATCCGGAGGCTGGTCGCGCGGCCTCATCCCGCAAATAAGCTACTCTGTCAGCAACGACCGCTATGCCAAGGACAATATCCGGGTCACGGAAGTGCCGGACTTTTCAGGAGGAAGTTTCTCTCCCGGCCCTGAAGGGCTGCCGGACCCCGGCGGATTTCCAGGATCCGGCACACAGGGCGGTGAAAACACGGGAATCAGGTATATCATCGACGATTCTGACATCCGCACAGCCATATACCAGGCCCTTTCCGCTTCCCTGAGATTCTACGCCGTCCGTCCTGCAGCCCACGCCGACGTCTATCCCGAAGCCGGCATAGGCATCGAAGCGGGGATTTCCACCCATCCCGGTCTGCGCGGCGTCATTGCCCCTTCATCCTACCTTTATGCCTATGGCTATGTCCCCGGCATCTACGGAAACCAGGGACTCAAGCTCACGGCACTCTACGGTCAGAAACTCGGAAACAGTACTCCCGTTTCCTCTGCGGTCAACACCTTGCCGAGAGGCTTCACCTCCGCTTCACGCCTCGGTTCCTGGGCCTCCTCCTTAGCATACGGCGTCCGCCTGACCGCAGACTATGCGATGCCGTTCCCGCTCGGCGACTTCCACATCGGAAACCTCTTTTACGTCACCAGGGGCATCATCACCCCGCATTTCGACTGGTCGTTCTTAGAGGGTCGGCAGCTGCTTTCCGCCGGCGCTACCCTTGAAGTGGAATTCGGCAACTTCATCGGCCTCCAGTTCCCGACCACCGTCGGCGTCACCTGGTCATACAACGCCGGCAAGTCCTACCGTGAGCTCCGGAACCTCGGCCTCAGCCGGCATTTCGTCGGGCCGGTATTCAGCATGAGTTTCTGACCTCGCCGTTCCCTGTTTCACAAAAAACCGCTAAATTTGTCTTATTTATAACCGATATGAATTATGTCTGAGCCCGAAAAAATAGAATTGTCCGATAATGAAATCCTTATGGGATTCGTAGCATCGTGTGTTGAAAACGTCGCGACAGCAACGGATACAGACTATCTGGAAATTTACAACCGGATGAATGCCGTAGGGCTGATAGAAAAATACATTATGCCTCATTATGACGTCCTGCACACAGAAAGCCGACAGAATGTCACCGAAGGCCTGATAGATACATTAAAGAGATGGGAGGAAAAGCAATGATATTATATCACGGCGGTACTGAACTGATCAGACATCCGGTATGCAGGATCGGGCGACCGAATTTAGACTTCGGTGAGGGTTTCTACCTGACGAGAATGCTGGATCAGGCGATAAACTGGGCAAAAAGGCAAGCGGCTAACAGGCAGGCAAACCCTGTCATAAATATTTATGAATTCGATTATAGCGCGGCTATCGCAAAATCCAGATTCAAACATTTTCTAAAATATGATGAAGAATGGCTCGATTTCATACTCGACAGTCGTCAAGGCATAAAGCCATGGGCTGATTTCGATATCATCGAGGGTGGAGTAGCTAATGACAGGGTAATAGATACCATCGAACTTTACTCTTTGGGGATCATCGATAAAAAGACCGCGTTAGGGAGACTTGCGACACATCAGCCTAACAACCAGATCTGTATTCTGAATCAGGATATCGTAGAAATGTATTTGAAGTTTGTCAAAATTTACGAAATATGAACGATGAACAAAAAAGGCAGGTCCGCAATATCATACGGTGGCAAAGAATAGGGTGTATTGTCGTCAAATTATCAGAGAAACTTAAAATCTCCCTGAAAGAAGCCCTCGATCTTTTCTATTACAGTAATACCTGTCGAAAATTTCACGATGAAAATACCGGGCTTTATCTGCAGGGAGATCTTTATATTATCGACGAACTGATTTTGGAATATCAAGGTCTTTCATAGGACAATTCAGTCCATCGGGGACTTTTGCCCTGCCGGCACGGCGCCTTTTACGGCCTTGTCAGTTCGAAATCGCTTTGCTGGCGTTCCACCTCCTTGAGTTTCAAGGCATTCAGTTCTCTCTGCAATCTCTGTATCTCGGCCTTGTACTTCAGATCGGTCTCCGAATCAGAAGCGGAGATATCCTGTGCGGCGGATTTCCCGTTCCTTACGGCTGCCGGATCATAAATCATCGGCACGCGTGCAGGCACGGACTCCATTTCCACGACAGCGGACAGAGGCATGTGCGAGCCTTCCATTATAACGGATGCGTGTACCGCTATCCTGCCCGGCGTTTCCGTGGACCTGATCAGAACAGGAGCAGATCCCCACTGTACCGGCCGCGGATTCGCCATTATGGAAGCATCCCCCACAATTTCTCCCTCGCCTTCGATTGTAAAATGTATGTTGCTGTTGTTCAGCCTCTTGACATTGCCGTCAGCATCCGTAATCTCTGCCACGACTGTCACATAGTCGGCTCCGTTGGCTTCGAGCCCCATATTTTCATCGTCCACGGTGAGCCGGATTTCAGACGGTCTGCGGGCCGGACATACCTTGTGGACAGCCACGACTTTGCCGTCTATGAAGCCCTCAGCCAGAAGGAATGATTCCTCATGTCTTCTCTCACGGGCCAAAGCCTTGTCTTCCATCACGTGAAAAACATCCTCGAATACCACCGGAGGGGACGGCATTCCCTGTCTGAGCGAGTCCTTTTTGTAATGATATACCTTTTTGGATGTCCCGCAGGTCAGCCTGACCTCGTCGCAATTCGTGTATACGGTCACATCTTCCGGAGAAAACGGGGTCATCGCATTGGCAATGAATATCACAGGTCCGTTATCGGCTATGATGTCGGATTTTTCCGGGCTTCGCTGGGACTGGAACATATAGTAGGAGTATTTCGGCTGGCGGAAAGCGTCCATGATTCCTCCGTAGAACGGATCCGGATGGTAGCCTCTCTGGTGGTCGAAAGAGTGCCACAGGGTTCCGCCCACATGCTGCCTGCTGTCCCGGCACAGCACGTCGTATGAAAGCGGAAGGTACTCCGGCAGGGCATAGCCTTCCGCCTGGATCAGCATCGGCACCTCGCCCCAGGCCCTGTTCACACGGCTCGGGGAATTGTGGGAATTCCAGTCATCCACATTGTCGCCCCATTCGCGGACGAAATACGTGATTCCCTCCTCAACATCCTGTCCGGTCGGGCGGCCGAATTTCACCTGATAATATTCATTTCCGTTGGCATAATATTCATTTCCGTTGGCGCGGGAATCGCAGGCTGTATGGCAGTAAGGATGCGGATATTCTTCCTCCACCGTATCTTTTGCCCGCCGTGCGAAATCGGCAGGGTAGCTCGTCTCGTTCAGTATCGGCTCCCAGAGCCATACGCAGGCATGGTTCCTGTCCCTCCTCACCATATTGCGGATATCCGAATATACCCTTTCCCCGAATTCCGGGGCATCGTTCCAGAACTGCCAGCCCGGAGTGTTCACTATCACGAAAAGGCCGAGTTCGTCACAGGCATCCATAAAGGCGGGATCCTGGGGATAGTGTGCGTTCCTGATGACTTTCATCCCGGCGTCACGGAGCTTTTTCGCGTCCCGGTAGTGGAGGCTGTTGGACAGCGCATTCCCTATCATGGCGAAATCCTGATGACGGTTGGCTCCCATCAGCTTTCCCTCATACGGCTTCCCGTTCAGCCAGAACCCGTCCTCGCCCTTGAACTCTATGCTTCTGACACCTATCCTCTGCCGGTAGCCGTCGACCGTATTGCCCTTGTTGTCGCGCACGTATACATATAGGTCGTACAGATACGGGCTTTCGGGAGACCACAGACGGGGGTGCTCCAGAATGATGTCGTCCTTCACCACGGCCTTCCGTCCCTTGCCTGTTTTCAGAGGCACCGAAGTTTCCGCGACCTTGTTGCCGTCCCTGTCCGTCATTTCGAACACGGCACGACCCGAAAATGCGGCCCCGGTTTCGTTTTTCACCTCCAGCTGAAGACTTATCCCGGCCCGGGTTTCGCTGATTTTTCCGAAACTTACGAAAAGACCGCCTCCTGCCGTCTCGTTTTCATAATTCGGATCCGTAATATACACCGGATTATGCGCTACAAGCCAGCAGTCCCTGTAGATTCCGCCGAAGTAGGCATAGTCCAGGACATCCTGCGCCTTGCCCGGAGGGAACGAAGGGTCATCGCTGTTGTCGGCCAGAACCGCCACTACATTTTCCCCGTCGGGACTTACATAGGGGGTAATGTCCGAAATCACCGGAAGAAAGCCTCCGAAATGGCTGTTTACCAATGTTCCGTTTATCCAGACCCTGGATTTTCCCATTATGGCTTCGAAATGGAGGAAAAGCTTTTTGCCTTCCAAGCCCTCCGGCAACGAGAAATGTTTGCGGTACCAGACCTCTCCCTGATAATTGACACAGCCGCTCGCCTCTAAAGGCAGGTACTCGATGCCGTTCGGAAGAGAAACGGTTTCCCAACCGGAATCATCGAAATCAGGGCTCTCCGCACCTCCCGTCACAGGCCCCTTATGGAACTTCCACCCGGGATTCATAGAATACACATCCCTTCCGGTATTTTCCACCCTGAAAAATCCTGCCGTAGAGTATTCCGGGCAGAGGGATGCCGACACCTGCCAGAAACAGGCCGTAAGGACAGCGAACGTCAAAAGTATCTTCCGTGTCATAATCGTGTGATTTCAGGCCGTATGGTTTCCCGGCCGGTTCATTTTCCGATTGCAAAGATAGCATATTTCCGGAACCGGGCACTATCCTTTCATACAAAAAACACAGGGTTCGGCTCGCCGCGCCAGTTCAGCAAGCTCTTCAAGGAAAAATACGGGATTTCTCCGCAGGAATTCAGAAAGTCACGGGATAAAAACGAATTGCTATCTTTGCAGCAGTGAAAATTAACGGTAAGGGATATGTCCATAACAGCAACAGCACTGGCGCCCTGCAGCAAATGCGGGAAAAAGGCCGAAATCACGATATACAAAAGCATAAACACCGCCGAGAATCCCGAACTCAGGGAAAAAATCCGCAACGGTTCGCTTTTCATCTGGGAATGCCCGCATTGCGGCCAGGCAAATCTTGCGAAATACGAAAGCCTCTACCACGACCCGGACGGGAAAATCATGATATGGCTGATGCCTTCGGGGGATCTTCCCGAAACGCAGATGCAGGCCATCTCGAATCACGCCAAGGCAATGGGGGACTATCGGCTGAGACGGGTGGAGGATGTAGGTGAACTGATGGAAAAGGTCCTGATTTTCGATGCCGGACTGGACGACATGGCTGTGGAAATGTGCAAATACGTCACCAAGATGGAAATGTCGGCAAAAAAGAGTGCCGGCCAGGAAAATCTTGCCGACACTCCGTTCCATTTCCACCGCATCGAAGATATCGACGGGATGAAATGCCTCGTTTTCATCTACCCGTCTGCAGGACAGATGATGAGCCTGAATGTGGGATACAACGTCTACGAAGACTCCCTTGGTATCCTGCAGCGGAATCCCGACATCATCCCTCAAGGCACTTTCCTGAAAATCGACAGGAACTGGCTCGCCTCCGTCATCCGCGGGTAAGGTCTTTCCCGGACAAAGGTGAGGCCAACCGCCGTCGGCTAAAGTTTGCGGGCGCCGTCACTGATGACCACGTCATAGACTTTCGGTGCATGGCCGAATTTTTCGGTGAATGCAGCCGTCGCCCTGGCGACGAATGCGTCATACAGCTCGTTTTTCACGAGATTGATGGTACAGCCTCCGAAACCGCCGCCCATCACGCGGGAACCGGTCACGCCGCATTCCTTGGCCACATCATTCAGGAAATCGAGTTCCTCGCAGCTCACTTCATACAACTTGCTCATCCCATAATGGGTCTCGTACATCTTCCGGCCTACTGTCTCGTAATCATCCCTTTCGAGAGCATCGCAGACATCCAGCACCCTCTGCACCTCGTCTATTACATACTCGGCCCTCATATAGTCTTCCGCAGAAATGACGGACTTCACTTCCTCGAGCCATTCCATTTTGGCATCCCTCAGGAATTCCACTTCCGGATGATTCTTCTTTATGGCTTCCACTGCCCTCTCGCAGGACTCGCGCCTCTTGTTGTACGCAGACGATGCCAGCTCGTGTTTTACTACGGAGTCGAGAAGCACCAACCTGTACCCTTCCGGATGGAACGGATAGTATTTGTACTCCATCGTCTTGCAGTCCAGTCTGATAAGGCTGCCGGCCTTTCCGAACACCGAAGCGAACTGATCCATAATCCCGCACTTGACCCCGCAGTAGTTGTGTTCTGTCGACTGTCCTATGCGTGCAAGCTCGAACTTGTCTATGTTCAGGTCGAAAAGACTGTTCAGGGCAAAGGCATACGTGCTTTCAAGCGCAGCGGACGAAGACATTCCGGCCCCGAGAGGGACATCTCCTGCAAATACGGTATTGAATCCGGAAATCCTGCCCCCGCGTTTGATTATCTCGCGGCACACGCCGAACACATACCTCGCCCAGCTCTGGGCCGGGGCATCCTCTTCGTTCAGACCGAATTCGACATATTCGTCCAGATCCAGCGAGAACACGCAGACCTTTTCGGTACCGTTCAGCTTGATTTCAGCCATTATCCCCTTGTCTACAGCTCCCGGGAACACATAGCCGCCGTTGTAGTCGGTGTGTTCTCCGATAAGGTTGATTCTTCCTGCCGAAGTGAAAAAGTCCCCGTCGGTTCCGAAAAGGGTCTTGAATTTCTCTGCTATTTTAGCTTTCATAACATTAATTGTAATAAATCCGAAATTGTTATATTATGTAGTTGTCGTTCCGAAAAACCGTAATGAAATTTTTCAAAATTATTAAATAATCGTCAAACTACAAAGGAATTTTCAAGACTATCGGCAAATGGTCGCTTATTCCTCCGGCATAGCGCGGGCCGGTGTATGTCCTGAGCGGCTTCAGTCCTGAATGAGGGCCGTCCTTTACAGACAGGAAATCCGGAAAACAGATGTCCATCACGGCATTCTCCCCTGTCGCTCCGTCTGTCAGGAACATATCTATCATTTCCCATTTCCCCGCAAACCGTATCGTCCCTCTCCCCTTTTCCGCAAATGGCTCTGCCAGATTTGCCAGACGGCCCTCTACGGCATAAAACGCTTCCCCGTCCGGAGTATCGTTGAAATCCCCCATACAGATTATGCAGCCCGACCCTTCCGCCGCCAGGGAATCGCAGACCGACAGCATCGTCCTCATCGCAGCCTCCCTTTTCGGCCCCGAAGCCTCCGCCCCTCCGTATTTCGAAGGATGGTGGTTGACCAGGAAATGATACACCCCCTTGCCGCCGCCTTCCTGGTGTCCGTCTTCCTGGTGCCCGCCTTCCTTGAGACGCAGACAGACATAGAGGATATCCCTTGTCTTCATCGGATTTCCCCCGGTGTCTTCCGTAACGGGAAAAACCTTTTCCGAGACCTTGTCGAAGACATCCTTCCTGTATATGAGCGCCACATCGATACCTCTCGGATCGGGAGAGTCCCTGTGCACCTGCGCATAGTCGTATTTCCGCAAAAGAGTACCTTTTGTCACCGACTGCATTATCCTCCGGTTTTCCACCTCCGCCACTCCCATGACATCCGGCAGGCCACCGTACCTGTCCGCTATCCACATCAGGGTCTTGGCCACGCCGTGGCATTTTTTCCAGTACCGGCCTTCAGTCCAGCGGCGGTCTCCGGAAGCACTGAATTCGGTATCGGAAGGGCCGGTTCCGCCGTCTGTATAGTCGAAAAAGTTCTCCAGGTTCCAGAATACCACGGTCAGGGAATCCCGCACGGCCTGCAGCGGCCGGCACAGGAGCAATGCCGCGATTACCGATATTATACATTTCCGTTTCATAGCTTCCGGCCAGGGCCCGGCACGGACAATTCCGGCCGCCCCGATAAAGTTCCGACAGGCAAATTTGGAGACAACGGCGGGAAAAAAACGCAAAAAAAAAGAAAAACGCGGGGGTCGTTTCTGCAGAAAAAGAAAAATATTGCCAAAATTCAGTAAATTTGCCGCCTGTCAATAAAAATATGTCGTTATGTCGTTGAAATGCGGTATCGTCGGGCTTCCGAACGTGGGCAAATCCACTCTGTTCAACTGTATCAGTTCCGGAAAGGCACAAAGCGCCAACTTCCCGTTCTGTACGATAGAGCCGAATGTCGGCTCCACCATTGTTCCCGACAAAAGGCTTGAGGAACTTGAAAAGATATGCAATCCCAAAAGGGTGGTTCCCGCGACGGTGGAGATCGTGGATATCGCCGGGCTCGTCAAAGGCGCCAGCAAAGGAGAAGGCCTGGGGAACCAGTTTCTGGCAAACATCAGGGAGACCGATGCCATCCTGCACGTTCTCAGGTGCTTCGATGACCCGAACATAGTACATGTGGACGGCAGCGTGGATCCGGTCCGCGACAAGGAGGTCATCGATATGGAACTTCAGCTGAAAGACCTCGAAACTGTAGAAAACCGGCTTGCAAAGGTGCAGAAGCAGGCTCAGTCGGGAGGGGACAAGAATGCAAAAAGGCTGCAGGAGATACTGCTGCAGTACAGGGAGGCGCTTATTGAAGGGAAAAGCTGCCGCACGGTGACATTCGACAATCCGGAAGACCGGCAGCTGTCAAAGGAGCTCTACCTGCTGACAGACAAGCCTATAATGTATATCTGCAATGTCGACGAGGATTCGGCGGCCACCGGCAACGAATATGTCGAAAAGGTGAGGGAAGCCGTCAAGGATGAAAATGCGGAAATCCTTGTCATCGCGGCAAAAATCGAATCGGATATAGCCGAACTGGAGAGCTACGAAGAGCGCCGGATGTTCCTCGAAGATATGGGGCTGAAAGAATCCGGCGTGGTAAGGCTCATCCAGAAAGCCTATTCGCTGCTGAACCTGCAGACTTTCTTCACTGCCGGAGCGGACGAGTGCCGTGCCTGGACCATCAGTAAAGGGGACAAGGCTCCGAAGGCGGCGGGTGTCATCCATACCGATTTCGAAAAGGGATTCATCCGGGCCGAAGTCATAAAATACGAGGATTTCATCGAACTGAAATCCGAGGCCGCCTGCCGGGCCGCAGGGAAGCTCGGCATCGAGGGCAAGGATTATGTCGTGCAGGACGGGGATATTATGCACTTCCTTTTTAATGTGTAGGGGGGGGAGGAACTCAACACGCCTGCGGCGGGCTTTGCAGAAAAGGAATAGAGGAGGAAAGGTTCGGAGGGGCGGGATGGAAGTGTCGGAATGCAGGGGGAATCTTTCTCATCGTAGAAAAGAAACAGAGGGAAAGGGTCGGACGAGGCGGGATGAAATATTGGGATGTAGAGGGGAATCCCCCTCTCACGGGGGATTTGTCCCCTGCGGGGCCATATCCCCGCCCGTCTGCGGCGGGCTTTGCAGAAAATGAACAAGAGGAAAAGGTTCGAGCGAGCTCGGCTTTTCCTCTTGTTCATTTTCTGCGGTGAGAGGGGGATTCGAACCCCCGGTACGGGTAAATCCGTACGGCAGTTTAGCAAACTGCTGGTTTCAGCCACTCACCCATCTCACCATGAGTCCTGTACCTGGCCAGACACTGTAAAAAGGCCGCTGAAACGGACAGGACTGCAAAGATACAACAAAATTATTGTTTTGCAATATTTTCGCGCATCTCGGTGTCAGCCTGGATATTTTTGATCCTGTAGTAGTCCATGATACCGAGATTGCCGGTACGGAAAGCCTCGGCCATAGCGAGAGGTATCTGGGTTTCGGCCTCGATGACCTTTGCGCGGGCCTCCTGTGCCTTGGCCTTCATCTCCTGCTCGAGAGCCACGGCCATTGCACGGCGCTCCTCGGCACGTGCCTGGGCGATATTCTTGTCCGCCTCGGCCTGGTCCGTCTGCAGCACGGCCCCGATATTCTTTCCGATATCTATATCGGCAATGTCTATGGACAGGATTTCGAAAGCGGTTCCTGCATCGAGCCCCTTGTTCAATACCACCTTGGAGATGGAATCCGGATGCTCAAGCACCTGCTTGTGGCTCTCGGAAGCTCCGATACTCGAAACTATTCCCTCGCCCACCCTGGCCAGGACAGTCTCCTCTCCAGCACCTCCGACCAGCTGCTTGATGTTGGCGCGGACAGTCACACGCGCCTTGGCTATCAACTGGATGCCGTCCTTGGCCACGGCCGTCACCGGCGGAGTGTTGATGACTTTCGGATTGACAGACATCTGCACGGCCTCGAATACATCGCGTCCCGCCAGGTCGATAGCTGCAGCCATCTTGAAATCGAGCGGGATATTGGCCTTGTCCGCGGAAATCAGGGCATTTACGACGTTAGGGACATTCCCCTTCGCCAGATAGTGTGCTTCCAGTTCATTGGCATCGAGTTTCAGTCCGGCCTTCGTCCCCGTCACCATAGCCATGACGATCGTTCCCGGAGGAACCTTCCTCCATCTCATCAGCACAAGCTGGACCAAAGAAATGCGCACTCCGGAAATCAGGGCCTGGAACCACAGGGTCACAGGAAAAAACCAGAGAAAAATCACGAGGGCTACGATAGCGAAAGCCACCCAGAGCAAAATACTTATTCCCATAAAACGATAAATTGATTCATCAGACAAATTTTTGCAGGCCGGCATGTCCGACGTAGCGGACGTCCGTCAGAAATCTTCCTGCACAGGCTTTACATATATCTTGTTATCCTCCATCAGGACCACTTCGATGTCCGTTCCGGGATCGATGACCCCTTCCAGCGAAGTCACTTCATATCTGACATCCCGGATCACCGCCGTCCCCATCGGAGCCAGCCGCGTCACCGTCCTGCCGCAGTCCCCTACCTCCACGGCATTTTCCGAAATGATATTGACCTTGGAGTCTATATTCGTGTTCAGGGCCAGCTTCTTCCACGTCTTGGCCCTCAGGACATAAACCGTCAGCGACACTATCAGCACCACATTGAACACGGTGACTATTGTACCTACGGACTGTCCGAATTCGCTGAAAGCATAGAAACAGGAGCCCCCGAGAGCGAGAACCCCCGATATGCCGGCGATGCCGACACCCGGGATAAGCAGGATTTCGGTAAGGATAAGCAGGATGCCTACCGCCATCAGAATGATAATAAATGCCATATATGAAATGTCACTGGGTTGCTTCCCTGGTTCCTGTCTTGACATACGAGACATCCGCCACACCTGCGGCACGGACGGCCACGACTACCTTCTCCACCACGCTCCTGTCATCGAAAGTCCCCACAATATACATGATTTTTCCGTCTTTTTCAGTCCTGGCGATATCTTTTTTCCCGCAAATCTGTGTAATGGCAGATACGGCAAGCTCCGGCAGCACCCCGTCATAAGGGACGATATTGACCTGATACAGAGATACTGTCCTGGTTTTCTTTTCTAAAGAACGCGCCTTGGAAACGGATATAGGCGTCCCGTCGCTGAATGCAGTGACGTATGCGGTCCTGAATCCGAGTTTCTTGACCTTGTTCAGATTCGAGAGCACGTCGTTGTATGTCCGGAACACTCCGACACGGTAGATGTAGCGTCCTGCCGGCGTAATTTCCTCGAAAACCGGGCTCAACCCCTTGAGATTCTTCACCGAAGTCCTTGAAGAAAGGCTGAAAAGCTGTATCTGGTAAACTATTCCGTCCGGCAGGGTATTGTCCTCGGCGAAACGGCCTTCGGGCAGAATCATAAACGTATAGTCGAACTTCACCTCCGGTTTCTCCACCACGATGTCGAGAGGAAGTCCCGGGTTCATCTTCGTAAACACGTAATTCGAAGTCTCCCCTTCCAGTTCGCGGTCCGCCTCGCTGACCAGCTTGTCCGGATCCAGGACCACCCCTTTGAACAGAAAGGCCATTTCTATCTTCTGGAGTTCTGCGGAGGCCCTGTCGAGAGAATCCTGCAGCGCGGGAATCCTGGCCTCGTCCTTCAGTATCCCTGCCGAAAGATATTCCCTGAACGACGGATCAGTACTCTCAGCAAGTGCCGTACGCTTGTTTTCGAGCCGCACGTTGCAAAAATAGATGGAATCACGCAAAGCCCTCACTTCCATAACCTTGTCCCGGTATTCACGGGTCTCGTCATCTTCGGGGACGATTTTGGGAACAGCCGAATCCGTGTCGAGCCTCGCCGGGTCATCCACCGGATCCAGAGACATTATCCTGCGCAGCTGTTCCACGTCTCCGACGCTTTTCCGCACCGGCATCGTCTCGTATTCGAGCACATAGACATCGACGCTGTCCTTCCCGCATGCCCTGTCGGACGCAAAGATCGAATATTTCCCGTCAGGGGTGTTTATGAACAGATAGTCATTGTACGGCGACGAATACGGCATACCCATATTGGACGGAGGCCCCCATTCCTGCTGCTCCTCGTTCCACACGGACACATACAGGTCAAACCCTCCCATCCCGTACAGGCCCGAAGAAGCGAAATACAGATACCTCCTGTCCGGCGAAAGCATAGGGTAAATCTCATCCCCGGACGACACCAGATACTCGTTCAGAAGCACGGGGACAGACCAGACGGAATCCTTCCTGTCGGTTCTGTTTATATTCATCGCCCCTCCGGAATCCGGTGCGGAAAAATATATGGAACGGCACCGGTCAGGGACATAGACCGCCTTGCAGAACGGATGGGTCCCAACGGTATCGAGCACATTCGGGACCTCCCTCCAGCTGCCGTCCTCGAGAGGGTAATACAGGAAGAAGTCGTCGACGGAAAACCGGTGGCGGGCCACCACTGTGGGCTGAAGGACGAAGTCCGTCATCCCGAGACCGTTCTCGGAAAGCATCTTTGCATCCTCTATGTCAATGCGTTGCAGAGAATCCGCGCACTGCAGCAGGGCATCGTCGTACAGAGCGAGGGATTCGTTGAAAAGGTATGCCTTCCGCAAGGAATCGGCCCTGGAAAGAAGAGAATCGAGCGGGATTCGGACGGCGCTGCCGCCAATGCCGGAGCTGTCGGGCCGTTCTCCGCCCTCCGGCAATGCCGGGGCTGCATCAGCTCCGGAAAAAAGCACTGCGAGCATCCCTGCCGCCGCTGCCGTAAACCGTCTGCCGTATCGTGAAAAATATATTGCCATTGCCCTTTTACGCATTAAGACTGTAAAAGTACAAAAATTGGCGTTCTGCAATGCTGGCAAAGCGAATTTTTTTTGATTTAGGGAACTGTTTTGATATTTTTTTAACAGTTTACAAGAAAAAATAGTAAATTTGCACCCTATTTTGTGCCGGCCGCTACGGGAGCGGCGCGGAAAGACCGCCGGAAAGGTGACAAACAAGTTAAAACAACGATAAAACTATGCAAAGTAAAGGTGCTATCAGATTCGTGGCAATACTTCTTGCTCTTGCCTGCATTTGGCAGCTGATGTTTACCGTAGTGACGAAAGTCTGCGAGAACAAGGCTGTAAAATATGCCGACAATGCAGTGGAAAATTTCAAGGCAAGCCCTGCCTACGAAAGAGTTCCCGATGTGGACAAGGCCTATGTGCTCGACTCCATCAGGGAAGACAGGAACAAATGGTATTTGGACTCCATCTCATCGCAGAAAGTGTATTTCGGATATACGTTCGATGATGTAAGGGAAAAGGAAATCAACCTCGGACTCGACCTCAAGGGCGGTATGAACGTGATGCTGCAGGTGCAGCTGGAAGACGTGGTGCAGGCTCTTGCGGAGAACAGCGCTTCTCCGGAATACCAGCAGGCCCTGAGCCTGGCTATGGAGCGCAGCAAGACTTCGGGAACCGATTTCATCACCCTTTTCGAAGAGGCCTGGAAAGAATGTGCCCACGGGCAGAGGCTGTCCAACATATTCATCGGACTGGACAGGAAGAACAAGACCGAAAACAAGAAACTCGAGTCTACCGACGAGGACATCATTTCCATGATCCGCACGGAAGCTGAAAGCGCCATCGCAAACTCTTTCGAAGTGCTCAGGAACAGGGTGGACCGCTTCGGCGTGACCCAGCCGAACATCCAGAAAGTCGGCAACACGGGACGTATCCTTGTGGAACTCCCTGGCGTGAAAGAACCCGAGCGTGTGAGAAAGCTCCTTCAGGGAACCGCTTCCCTCGAATTCTGGACGACCTACGAGACTTCGGAAATCTTCCAGTATATGAACGAGGCCAACAGCCTGGCAGCCGAGCTGGCCAAGGCTGAAGAAGCTGCGGCCGGGACCCCTGCAGCAGAAACCCCTGCACCGGCCGACACCGCAAAGGATATTCTGGCCGAGGAAATCGAGGCACAGGCTTCCGAGAACGCGGATTATGAAAATTACGCCAAGGAGAACCCTCTTTTCGCCGTCCTGATGCCGCCGGTGGACCAGACCGGAAGCGTGATGAGGGGCGCGACCATGGGCTATGCCCACTTCAGCGACACGGCCCGTGTCAACAGGATTCTGAACATGCCCGAGATAAAGGCTCTCTTCCCGGACGACCTGATTCCTATGTGGTCCGTGAAGCCGTTCGACAACAACCAGTATGAACTCGTGGCCATCAAGGCTTCCCTCAACGGCGAGGCCGCCCTCCGCGGAGAGCGCGACCAGAAGTTCATCACCGATGCGCGTGTCCAGTACAACGGGGCCAGCCCCGAGGTGTCCATGTCCATGAGCGCAGAGGCTGCAAAGATATGGGCAAGGCTTACCAAAGACAATATCAACAGGCAGATAGCCATCGTCCTCGACAATATGGTCTATTCCCACCCTGTAGTGAATACCGAAATCACTGGAGGAAACTCCCAGATCAGCGGCAACTTCACCCTCGAAGAGGCTGAAGACCTCGTGAACGTACTGAAGTCCGGTACACTTCCTGCACCTGCCAAAATCGTCCAGGAGCAGGTAGTCGGCCCTTCACTCGGTGCCGAATCCATCAATGCCGGCTTCATCTCGTTCATAATAGCCTTCCTCCTGGTGCTCGGGTATATGGTGCTCTTCTACCATGGTGCAGGTCTCGTGGCCGACGCCGCCCTGCTCTGCAACGTGCTCCTGCTCTTCGGCACGCTGGTGTCGTTCTCCGCAGTGTTGACCCTTCCGGGTATCGCAGGTCTCGTCCTGACCCTCGGTATGGCGGTCGATGCCAACGTGATCATATATGAAAGAATCAAGGAGGAGCTCCGTTCCGGCAAAGGTCTGGGCAAGGCCATAGCCGACGGCTACTCGAACGCCTATTCGGCCATCATCGACGGTCAGATCACGACCATCCTTACCGGTATCGTGCTCTTTATCTTCGGTTCCGGTCCTGTACAGGGATTCGCCACCACGCTGATCATCGGTATCGTCACCTCTGTCTTCACTTCGATTTTCATCTCGAGGATCATCTTCGATGACAGGCTTGCCAAAGGAAAGAACATCACGTTCGACAACAAGTTCACGAGGAACTTCCTCCAGAACACCACCATCAACTTCCTCAGCAAGAGGAAATACTCCTACACCATCTCCGGTCTCGTGATCATCGTCTGCATCGTTTCGATGTGCACCAAGGGCTTTACCTACGGTGTCGATTTCGCCGGAGGACGTACTTTCGTGGTAAGGTTCGACCAGCCGGTATCGGTAGAGGATGTCCGCGCTTCGCTTGTCAAGGAGTTCAACGGCGGTGTCGAGGCCAAGCAGTTCGGAGGCGAGAGCCAGATGAAGATCACCACACAGTATCTTATCGAGGACAAGTCTTCCGAGGCGGATGCTGCCGTAGAGGAGAAACTCTACAATGCCGTAAAGGACTTCTATGCAGGAGAGATGAACCTCGACCTGTTCACTTCCACGGCCGTGAACCCTAACGGTATCATCAGTTCGGACAAGGTGGACGCATCCATAGCCGACGATATGAAGCGCGATGCCATCATAGCCGTGATCATCGCCCTGCTCGTGATATTCATCTACATCGCCATAAGGTTCAAGAAGTGGACCTGGGGTCTCGGCGGCGTGGTCGGTCTGGCGCATACGGCAGTCATCGTGGTCGGCTTCTTCTCGATATTCTCGGGAATCCTGCCGTTCAGCCTCGATGTAGACCAGACATTCATCGCGGCCGTGCTGACAATCATCGGTTATGCCATCAACGACACCGTGGTGATCTTCGACCGTATCCGCGAGTACAAGACCCTGCATCCTAAGATGCCGTTCGACATAAACGCGAACCAGGCCCTCAACAGTACCCTGTCTCGTACGATGAACACCAGCCTCACGACCCTGATCGTGATGATAGCCATCGCCATCTTCGGAGGCGAGGTGATCCGCGGTATGGCAGTGGCCCTCTGCGTCGGTATCGCTGTCGGAACATACGCATCCATCTTCATCGCTACGCCGATTATGTACGATGTGACCATAGCCATGCAGAAAAAGATGGAAAAAAAGCAGCTCGCTGCCAAAAAATAATTTCTCCGGCACACATCGGAGATTACAGGAAAAACGGGGACGGTAAATTTTCAACGCCCCCGTTTTTTTTGTAACTTTGTCAGCCATTGCCCGGGCAGCCGGGCCTTAAATCCCGCACCTATGTCATTCGTCCATCTTCACGTACATACCCAATATTCTATCCTCGACGGACTTTCGTCGATAGAGAACCTGTTCAAACGGGCAAAGGAACTCGGCATGCCCGGTCTGGCCATCACCGACCATGGAAATATGTACGGGGTGAAGGAATTCTTCAAATATGCCGCCAAGTTCCCGGAGGTGAAACCGATAATTGGGTGCGAAATCTATGTATCGAAGTACGACCATACGATAAAGGACAAGGAGCATAGGGAATATTACCATCTTATCCTCCTGGCCAAGAACTACAACGGCTACAAGAACCTGATGAAGATAGTTTCCACCGGCCACATCGAGGGAAAATACTACGACAAGCCGAGAGTCTCGCACCTGGTGGTCGAAAAATACGCCCGGGATCTCGTGTGCTGCTCGGCCTGTATCGCAGGCGAAGTGCCCAAGGCCTTGATCGCAGGCGACATGGAGGCGGCGGAAAAGGCCATAGAATGGCACAGGAAGGTGTTCGGAGAGGACTATTATCTGGAAGTGCAGCTTCACAGGACGGAAGTTCCCGGGCTCTCTCCCGAAGTCTATGAAAAGCAGACCGTTGCCAATGCGGGGATTTTCGAACTCGCGGAAAGGACGGGCGTAAAGGTCGTGGCGACCAATGACGTGCATTTTGTCAACAAGGAGGACGGGCCGGTGCATGACAGGCTGATCTGTCTGACGACCAACGCGGACATCGATGACCCTAAAAGGCTTCGCTACACCCAGCAGGAATACCTCAAAAGCGAAGAGGAAATGGCGGCGCTGTTCCCCGACCATCCGGAGGTGCTGTCGAACACCATGGAAATCTTCGACAAGATCGAGAGCTACAAGATCGACCGCGGCCACGTGCTGCCGGTGTTCCGGATAGAGGACAGTTTCCTTGCCGAAAAGGAAAAATACCTCGAAAAATACAAGGATGTCATCGATGTGGGACGGTGCGACAAGGACGGGAACGACCGCGGCGAGGCGTTTACCTATTCCGTCGCCTATCTCTGCGACCTGTGCTATAAAGGCGCCTTGAAGCGTTACGGGACTTTAGACAGCGAGCAGGCCGAACGTATAGATTTCGAGCTGAAGACCATCAGCAGGATGGGGTTCCCGGACTACTTCCTCATCGTCCAGGATTTCATTGCGGCGGCCCGTCGCCAGGGCATTTCAGTCGGCCCGGGCAGAGGCTCGGCAGCCGGTTCTGCGGTAGCGTATTGTCTCGGCATCACGAACATCGACCCGATAAAGTACCAGCTCCTTTTCGAGCGTTTCCTCAATCCGGACCGTATTTCCATGCCGGATATCGACATCGATTTCGACGATGACGGGCGTTACAGGGTGTTCAAGTACGTAGAGGACACCTACGGCAAGGATCATGTCTCGCACGTGATCACGTTCGGCACGATGGCGGCGAAAATGGCGATAAAGGATGTCGCAAGAATCAGCCATATGAGCATCGACGAGTCTAACCGGCTCACCAAGATGGTACCGGACAAGCCGATAAGGGTCACTGAGATACAGGAGTTTCCGTACAATGACGGCGACGAGCTGGAGCCCGGCTTCAAAATAGTGGAAAAAGAGGTGGAGGTGCCGGATCCGGCCGGAAGCGGGCAGACGGTCAGGGTAACTGAAAAATTCAGGAAAGGGCCGGTGGAGAAAGACTACAAGGTGACGCTGAAAAACTGCCTGCAATACATAGACGAGCTGAAAAACGAGTATGAAAACGGCTCCGAACTCACCAAGGAAGTCCTGAACTATGCCCTGAGGCTCGAGGGAAGCATCAGGCAGACCGGAGTGCATGCCTGCGCGATGATCATCGGGCGCGGCGACCTTACGGACTACATTCCCATTTCGGTGGCGGCCGACAAGTCCACGGGGCTCGACGTGTGGGTGTCCCAGTACGAAGGCAGCTTCATCGAAGAGGTCGGGATGCTGAAGATGGACTTTCTCGGGCTCAAGACCCTGTCTATCATCAAGGAGTGTCTGGAGACCGTAAAAAAGACCCACGGCATCGACATAGACATAGAAAGCATTCCGATAGATGACGAGGAAACATACCGGCTGTACGGACGGGGGGACACCAAGAGCGTGTTCCAGTTCGAGTCGGACGGAATGAAGGAATGGCTGCAGAAACTCCAGCCGACCCGTTTCGAAGACCTGATAGCGATGAACGCGCTTTACAGGCCGGGGCCGATGGACTATATCCCGTCATTCGTGGCGAGGAAGCAGGGAGTGGAGAAAATCGAATATGACCTGCCGGAGATGGAGGAGTTCCTGCAGGACACTTACGGTGTGACCGTGTATCAGGAGCAGGTGATGCTTCT
>CASFLY010000079.1 GCA_949295645.1 uncultured Bacteroidales bacterium
CATCCGCTGCCGATGCTGCTCCGCCCTCACCTGCCACAGCGCCGTAATTCGCCGACACGAGGGTATAGACCCCTGTTTCAAGTCCGCTTATCTCCAGATAATACCCGTCCTCATCCTCCGAAGCGCCGTCCATACCCGGATAAATCTCCTTGACACCAGTCTCCGTGCCTGCGGCGATACCGGCAGCCTTCTCCTGAGCCTCGGACTCCGACAAGACGCCTCCGTAAACCGCATACTTCGCCCTCGTCACATCCGACCCGAGAGTATAATGTACGGGAAGCTGTCCGTCCTCGGACAATCCGGCATCCAGGACAACGCTCCAGTCGTAAACCGAGAAACCAGGAAGCACAAGGCGGGTCAGTATCTTGTCATTGGATTCGACCCATTCGCCGTCCATGTATCCCGATTCACTGATAGCAATCGATTCTTCAGGAAATTCGATCACGCCCGATGCCTTGTCGTATGTGCCGTAGATGCTGTCCTCCTCGTCGATGTCTAATATGCCGGAGACACAGGATGCCGCCGAAATCCACCCCGACTCGAAATTCACCCCGAGTTCCTGCTCCGGGAATATGACAGCAGAAGGGTTCGACGCATCTATGATGATCCTATCATTCCTGGTATATGATTCGTATTCCTCCAATGTTGCGGAAGGTTCGAAAATATCCCGAAGGTATTCTGCGGAATAGGCATTCTCAAGGCGGAAATATCCAGGCAGATCATCCCTCTCGTACACTGTCACCTCGCTGTTTTCTCCAGGATTGGAGACAATGTATATACCGCCCAGTATTCCGTCCCGCCACCTTCCGTATGGGGCATCCTCCGTGCCGAGCCTGTTCCACTTGATGATAAGGAAGGAGAAATCCATCGAGGAACTGTATTCCCCGTATGCGAGGGCGTATTCCGGATCATCGACTGAAAGGCTGCAGGTATACTCAACGCCTGTCATCTCCGGCACATCCCGAGGAACACTGACGGTAATCTCCGTTTCCGCCTGGCCGTCCTCGAATTTTATCTCTGAAACCTGGAACACGGCGGACTCTCCGGGATCCGGAGAAACGGTAAAGGTGTAAGGTACAGTGGCAGGCCCCTCATCCTTCAGACGCTTTACCGTAAAGGTCAAAGTCCACGACTCGTCACCCTTGTCGTCGAGCAGAAAAGATGTCCTCTGCGACGGGAAATAGACTCCGCAGCAGTTCTCCAGGTCAGGTTCTCCGGCCTCGAAATCCTCTTCCACGCAGGAAACAGCTGCAAGAGGAAGCATAGCCATCAGAACATATATCGATAATACTTGCTTTTTCATATATTTTTAATAATATCAATTCTGTGTGTATTTTTTCTGCCGTCAGTCAGTCACGCCGTCCCGCAGTCCTGAATTCAGGCCCGGCACCGGGGCCGTGCCGGAGACATTGTCCGTCGGGGATACGGCAGAATTGGTATTGGTCTCATCCTGCGGGAACCGCCAAAGCAGATAACCGTTATCGGACGCCATATTGAAAGCGAAGGCATCGGGCCAGATCCCTCTGTCATCGCCATGTATCCTGACGACCGGCTTGCCGAGCCTCATGATATCGAACATCGAGAATCCTTCTCCCCAAAGCTCTATGCGGCGCTGTTTCCATATCTCATCCTGAAGTCCCTGCGGATCGGACACAGGGCAGGAGTAGGACGGGTCGCGGTATGTTCTGATGAAATCCTCAAGGATGTTCTTCGCCTCGTCCGGTTTTCCGCTCATTGCAAGTCCCTCGGCCCTCGTCAGAATCATCTCCTCCACACGCATCAGACACCAGTCCGAATCATTGACATAGCTTCCTACACCGCTTTTCATTCCGAATTTCACATTCGTATAGGTTTCAAACGGCATTTTTGCGGTCTCTATTTCAAGGGTGGAAATGTCATCCCCGCTGACTCCGTTCCAGGAAACCGTCTCAAGCAGAGGTGAAGACAGGTTTTCGTCCACCCACCAGCCCTTACGGACATCGGTGCTGCTTATCTTGTCATAAAGCAGAGGATTTATACGCCTGTACACACCGGCACCTGCCGTATAACTCATGGAAGAGAACGACCCCAACTGGGAAGGCCAACTGGGAAGCCCGTCGTTTCCCGTAATATTTGCCGCCTCTATAAGAAGCCCCCACATCCAGTTGTGCTCGGACAGTCGGCAGAACGAAGGAGTCGACACCTCGTCGATAGAAGCCGGCGTATACCCCTCCATCGCCGCCAGCGCATCTTCAGCCGCCTCTGCATACATACCCATGCTCAAATACGCCCTGGCACGCAGACCGTATGCCACCTGCCTGTCGATTTTCGTTTTGTCTGTCCTGACAAAACCGTCAAGATGCTCCACAGCATACGTCAGGTCCGCAATAATCTGCTCATAAATCCGCCCTACGGAAACCCTCGGATTGTGATTGAAATCGACCGTAACTTCAGTCACGAGAGGGACGCACGGATCATCCTGATGCCCGTCATACCGGAACTGGTAATACGGAGCGAGAGCCAGATAATCGAATGCCCTCACGGCACGTGCCTGTGCAAGGGTATGTATCATACCGGCATCCGCAGATGACTCGTCGACAGACCTGATGACATCGTTTGCAAGTTTCATCTGGTTATAGGGAACGACATACCGGATCTCCGTAACGGCATAATCGGCATTTCTGTCCGAGTAGTCGCATGCGGGTGTCATCCAGTTGAATGCAGAGTTCGACGACACCATATCCGCTCCGTTGCAGTCCGAGAAAAGGCAGAGAGAAGGATAGCCGAAGTCATCGTCCCTCCCGCCCTCGGGATACGCGGCATACTGCTTCCCGGCGTAGGCATAGACACCGGCGAGATCCGCCGAGAGCCTGTCCGGAACAGCGTCTATTATCGACTGTATCCGATCCTGAGTGACGTATTGTCCTTCCGGCACCATCTCATCCATCGTTGAACAAGACGCCAGCGCCAGGCAGCCCAAACAACATGTTATTTTCTCTATTTTCATAATCCGCCCTGCTTTAGAATGTTATGGTAATTCCTCCGGAGATGTTCCTTATCGCCGAATAAAAATAGTTGCCCGAAGTCGTCGAACTGCCGCCGGCAAGGCGGGTCCTCGGATCGAGGCCCTTGCGTGCAGAGAAAACCCACAGATTGTCTCCGGTCACATATATCCGGAGTCTCGATATGGCGGCTTTTCCGAGCCATTTTTCAGGGAAGGAATACCCTATGGTGACATTGTCGACGCTCAGATAATCCGAACTTACGAGGAATCTGTCTGAATCCATCATATATGAATTGTCCGCAGCATCGAGGCGGGGCACGTCCGTGTCGGGATTGTCCGGAGTCCATGCATTCCGGATATCCACAGACCAGTTTGTGCCTGCCATAGAAGACATCCCGCTGTGCATGAGTGTCTGGTATGAACCGTCATAGATCCTGCCTCCGAGCTGGTAGGACATCTGCAGGGAGAAATCGAAGCCATAGAAATCCAGCGTAGTGCCGAAACCTCCGTAGGCTCTGGCAAGGGTGTTCCCGCAGTCAGCCTGCCGGGCCTCGTCGTAATTGCTTGTGACAGACCAGTCTCCGTTATCAGGGTCGACATAATAGAGGGCCTCTCCGGTCTGTCTGTCCACGCCGGCATATTTTCTAAGATAAGCCTGATAGAGAGAGCCTCCTACCCTGTCGATATAATGGCTGCTTTTTATGCCTTTCTCTCTCACGGAAGCGTCCAGATCGAGGATTCTGTTGTCATAGCCGGTAATATTGAAATTCAGTCCCCATTCCACATTGTCCGACCTGAGCAGCACTCCGTAAAGTTCCAGTTCGATGCCATGGTTGCGTATAGAACCTACATTCGTCGGAATATAACCTGTAGTGATTCCGGAAGAAAGCGGTACGGGCTGATTGTAAAGCAGATCCACTGTCCGCCTGTTGAAGTACTCGAGAGTGCCGTCGAGTCTTCCTCCCAAAAGACTGAAATCGAAGCCGGTGTTGAACGAGTATGACGTTTCCCAGGTGATGTCCTCGTTGCCTTTATAATACAGGGTCTTGGAATATTCTCCGGTTTCCTCGCTGTATGTGACGGAATACTGGTCGAGATACGGGTAATAGTTCGGAGTGCCCGAACTGTATAAAAGATCGTCATTTCCCTGGACTCCCCAGCTTGCCTTGAATTTGAGCATGTCCAGCCATCCGGACGTCCCTGACATGAAATCCTCTCTTGTCATCAGCCATGCACCGCCGACACTGCCGAAGGCTCCCCAGCGGCGGTCGGGGTGAAAACGGGAAGAGGCATCCATCCTGAAGGATGCAGTGAGATAATATTTTTCATCATAATTGTACTGGATGCGGGAAAGAAAGCCCTGGGTCATATAATTGTCCGTAGATGAACCCACCAGCTTGGATGAAGTGCCGCCCGCATTGTCGAGTTCTCCGACAAACGGATCGTAAAGGTGGTCATTCGACCCGTTGAGCTCCTGGATTTTCAGCCGGTATGCCTCATACCCGGCGAGAATGTGGACATAGTTCTTCTTCGCGAATGTCAGTTCATAGTTCGCAAGAAACTGTGTGTTGAGACCGGACATCCTGTAATGCTGCACATAAGCAGCACCGTCGGAAGTCGCGTTGCTTCCTCCCCAACGGCTGTAAAGGTTATTGGTACGGTTGTTCGACTCCGCAAGGGCGAAATTCACATCAAAAGACAAACCCTTTACCGGAAAGACATGGGCATACCACTGCCCGTTGAAAGTGGTATTGGTATCGTTGCACCTGTCATTGGCAATGGCCGCACCCGGCCTGGCGGAATTCATGAACGACCTGGTGAAATTGGTGGAAGTGCTTCCGTCATCCCTTTCCGAAAACCTCGTCATACCAGTCGTCCGGAGTATAATAATACTCGCCGTCGCTGTATCCGAGAACGGCATTCGGATTGAGCCTGAAATTCGTACCTATCAGCCTCTGCCCTTCCGGCACCGTGTAGACGAGATAGCCGAGACCTCCGTTGCCGGCATCGAGAAGGACACGGTTCGCATAGTCATGGGCCTGAGTAACTGTCGCGCCTGCGTATGCCCGGGAATTATACAAAGCCTTGTACATAAGCTCGTAATATTCTCCTGGGCTGGTGATCACGTCATAATTCGGAACCTCCCTCCTGTTCGAACCCCACTTCGCATCGACGGTCACATTCGCCTCCGACGTCTTTCCCTTCCTGGTGGTGATGAGAATCACGCCGTTCGCCCCTCTCGCCCCATAGATGGCATTCGCCGCCGCATCCTTGAGGACAGTCATAGACTCTATGTCCGAAGGGTTGATACTCGAGATGTTTCCGTCATAAGGTATTCCGTCCACCACATACAGAGGAGAGTTGCTGGCGCTCATGGAACCTATTCCGCGGATACGGATGGAAGCTCCGGTCCCCGGCTTGTTGCCGTTATCGTATATTTGGACGCCGGACATCTGTCCCGCAAGCGCATTGGAGACATTGGAGACTACCCTTTCCCCGATTTTTTCGGAACCGACCGAAGAAGCCGAACCGGTAAACGAAGATCTCGTCGCGGTTCCGTAGGCTACCACGATCGTCTCGTCCAGCATTTCCAGATCCGGCGGAAGTGCTACATCAAGCGACACCCCCCCCCACGAAAAATCTGCTGATTCCTTAAAAATCACATTTCCTGCCAGCGGATGGACTTGTCCCGGCCCCAGTAGCTTATCTGGCGCTTGGCGTAATGGCGGGTATTGCGGCGGATGAGTTCGACGGCACGGTCGAGAGAAATGTCCCCGTCCAGATATTGGAAGATTTCCCTGTAGCCGACAGTCTGCAGAGCCGGCAGGTGACGGAAAGGCAAAAGGCTGCGGACCTCGTCCACAAGTCCCTCGTCCATCATCGAAAGCACACGGGCGTTGATCCTGTCATAAAGAATGTCCCGCGGCCGGATCAGCCCCACCTTCTCGATTGCGAAGCCGCGCTTCTTTTCCGAAGATGTCTTGAAAGAAGAAAAGGGACGGCCGGTCATCAGACAGACTTCCAGCGCCCGCACTACCCGCTGGCCGTTGGCTATGTCTATGGCCGCGTATGATTCGGGATCGAGCCGCTTCAGATCCATCCGCAGGGACTCCACCCCTTCATTCCGCAGACGGGCGGAAAGGGAGGCCCTGAGCTCCTCGTCGGCTGGCGGGAAATCGTCCAGCCCGTGGCAGAGCGCATCGATGTAAAAACCGGAACCGCCGGCCATTATCAGAGTCTCATGGCCCTCGGAAAAAAGCCGTTCTATCAATGCCAGGGCTTCCATCTCGTATCTCCCGGCCGAATACGGCTCCTGCACGGAATGGCTGTGGATGAAATAATGCCTTACCTGTGAAAGACAGGCCTCCGACGGGACCGCCGTGCCTATGGACATTTCCCGGTATATCTGCCGCGAATCGCATGAAATGACGGGAGACCCGTATTTCAGGGCCTCCCTTATGCTGTAGTCAGTCTTGCCGACAGCCGTCGGTCCCAATATTATTATCAGTCTCCTGTTTTTCAATATTGTCCGTTATTGTCAGGAAAAAAGAAGGCGGATTTTCCTATTCCTCGTCCTCGTCGTAGATTTCGGCCCCGTCCTCGTCATCATCTCCCTCCTCTTCGTCATCGTCGAAATCATCGTCGTCGAAATCCCCGTCATCCCCGGCAGAGGCCACGGCCTTTTTCTTGTCGTCCGGAAGATCCTCGTATGCGACATAGCCGTTCTCGAAATCCACGGGGTTAGGGCCCTTGGTCTCTACAAGCAGAGGATACACGGCATCCGGACGCGGCTCGGCCTGCCCTTCGAAAGTCACAATGACGCTTTTGGCATTGGTCGTATCATAAAAATAGATAAAGGATGCCACGCCGGCCTTGACCGTCTGCTCTAAAGTCACGGAATCTATGGTACCCGCTCCGAGATCGAAAATCCCGTACCGCGCCACTACGGCTCCATCCTTGTCCAGGGCCTTGAACAACACAAGCTGGTCCTGGGGGAAATCCATATCAGCCCTCATCTGCTTGTGGAAATGGTAGAGTGAAGTATTGGACCTGACTTCATAAACTCTGGCAAAACCCTTGATACCGGGAAGGGACACCCTGTATTTGAATACCATAATTCCGTAAAAATTTCATCGGATGCCAAAGGTACAAAATATTTTCTTGCCGTTGCAAAATAATGTAAAAAACACTACTTTTGGAAAGTCGGAAACGCTATGGAGGATACAGAGACAAAGGAAGACACATTCAAAAGCATCGCCGGGCCGTCGGACGGGCTTTACAAGGACAATGGCAGCCGTTTCATTGCCCGTGCCTACCCGGTAGAAAGCGAAAGCGAGATCAAAGCCATCGTCGCCTCCCTGAAAAAAGAATATTACGATGCCCGGCATCACTGTTTCGCCTACCGTCTCGGATACAGGCGGGACATTTTCAGGGCCAATGACGACGGGGAGCCGTCCTCTTCCGCGGGGCGTCCTATCCTCGGGCAGATCGACTCCATGGGACTCAGCGATATACTGGTCGTGGTCATCAGGTACTTCGGAGGCATAAAGTTAGGCATTCCGGGGCTGATAAGGGCGTATAAAAGCGCTACTGCCGACGCCCTTGCCAACGCGACCGTAATCCAGAAGACGGCAACGGCAAGATACCGTCTGGAATTCGGCTACATGGAGATGAACAGCGTGATGAAAGTAATGAAGGATCTGGGTCTCACGGCCGCATCCCAGGACTTCGGGATGTCCTGCACGCTCGAGACGGATGTCAGGCTGTCCCTTGTCGGGTCCTTCACCGAGCAGATCGGCAATATCGGGGGCTGCACGTCCGAACGCCTGTCCGGCTGACAGGACAGACGGGCTGCAGGGCGGCGGAGGGAAACGGGAGGCTGCCGGACACCGGACACGGAGCACGGGCTGACGGGGACACGGACGGCCACGGCTATGAAGATACTGTAAATATTCAATGTCAGACTGACGTTATGGGGAACAACAAAAGTTTAATTTCAATCCAGGATTTTACAAAGGACGAAATCCTGCATGTGCTTGAAACCGCAAAGGAATTCGAAAAGAACAGGACGCAGCACATACTCGACGGCAAGGTCATAGCCTGCATATTCTTCGAACCGTCCACAAGGACGAGGCTGAGTTTCGAGACGGCCGTCAACAGGCTCGGCGCCAAGGTGATAGGCTTCTCCGACGCGTCGAATACCAGCGTCAGCAAGGGAGAAACCCTGAAAGACACCATAAAGATGGTCTCCAACTATGTGGATATGATCATTATGAGGCATCCCCTCGAAGGCAGTTCCCGCTACGCTTCCGAAGTCTCCTCCGTGCCTGTGGTCAACGCCGGGGACGGGGCGAACCAGCACCCCTCGCAGACACTTCTCGACCTGTACTCCATCATGCAGACGCAGGGCAGGCTCGACGGGCTGAACATAAACATGGTCGGTGACCTGAAATACGGGCGCACCACCCATTCCCTACTTCAGGCGATGTCGCTTTTCAGCCCGGAATTCGTGTTCACGGCACCCGACGAGCTGAAAATGCCCGTGGAATACAAGGACTACCTCGACGGGAAAAACATAAGGTACACGGAAACGGACTCGCTGGAGGAGCACCTGAATGACTGCGACATCCTGTATATGACCCGGGTGCAGCAGGAACGCTTCACAGACCCTATGGAATACGAAAAGGTCAAGGACATCTACCGGCTGAAGGCATCAATGCTCGGAAACGTGAAGGACAATATGAAAATCCTGCATCCGCTTCCGCGGGTAAGCGAAATCGACCAGGATGTGGATGATTCGCCGCACGCATACTACTTCAAACAGGCGGAAAACGGGCTTTATGTCCGTATGGCGATCATATCGTATCTTTTGGGATACCGGTAAGGGGATTTCGATGGGGGCAGATCTCTCGACTTCGCTCGAGATGACACAGGGCGGAGATGCTCGGGATGATACAGGATAGGAACGCCAGAGATGACACAGGACGGGGATACCCGGAAAGAGAATGAAAAAAACGGAAGACAATATGGAAAGCATAAATAAAGAACTGAAAGTCAGCGCCCTGGAAAACGGCACGGTGCTCGACCACATTCCAGCCGAAAACGTGTACAAGGCTCTCGATCTCCTGAACCTCAGGGGGATAGGCAGCCAGATCACCATCGGCATAAACCTCAACAGCAAGCTCTACGGAAAGAAAGGCATCATCAAGATAGCCGACCGGTTTTTCGAAGACGAGGAACTGAACAGGCTGGCCCTGATCGCACCGAATGCGACAGTCAACATTATCCGCAATTTCCAGGTAGTCGAAAAAAAGAAACTCGTCCTGCCCGAGAGCATAGAAGGTATCGCCAGATGCATGAACCCCAAGTGCATCACGAACCACCAGCCTGTCAGGACAAGGTTCAAGGTCATAAGCGAAAACGGAACGACGTCCCTGCTGTGCCACTATTGCGAAAAACGCTCCGACATCCGCAGCATATTCTGATGCGGAATTCCCTTTGTTCCGGTATTCCTTTATTCCGGCACAGAGGGCACACCATAATGAAATATTTACTACTTTTAACGATTATTTAATAAAATAGATTATGAAAAAAGTTCACAATTTCTTCGCGGGGCCCTGCGTTCTTCCCGGGCAGGCCATCGACAAAGCCATCGAAGCTCTGAAAGATTTCAGGGGGACAGGGGTTCCTGTAGTCAGCATTTCACACAGATCGAAAGAATGGATGCAGGTAATGGACGAATGCAGGGCTCTATGGAAAGAACTTTTGCATATTCCTGACACACACGAGGTTCTGTTTATGGGAGGCGGAGCCAGTCTCCAGTTCCTCTGCGTGGCGATGAACTTCCTTGAAAAAAAGGCCGGATACCTCGAGACCGGCGTATGGGCGAAGAAAGCGCTCAAAGAAGCAAAAGGCATAGGAGAGGCGTATGCTGTGGCATCTTCCGCCGACACTACTTTCAACTATATCCCTAAGGGCTTCGAAATCCCTTCCGACATCGACTATTTCCACATCACGTCCAACAATACCATCTACGGGACCCAGATCAAGGAAGACTACGACAGCCCGGTTCCCCTCATAGCGGATATGTCTTCGGACATTATGAGCCGCCCGCGCGATATAAGCAAATATGCCCTCATCTACGGAGGAGCGCAGAAAAACGTCGGCCCGGCAGGCGTGGCCTTCGCCATCATCCGCAAGGACGCGCTCGGGAAAGTCAGCCGCTACATCCCTACGATGCTGAATTACCAGACCTATATCGACGGAGGTTCCATGTTCAACACGCCTCCGGTCTATGCCATATATATTATGTACGAGACCCTCAGCTGGCTCAAGAGCATCGGCGGGGTGGAGGCCATCTACAAGATAAACAGGCAGAAAGCCGACCTGCTCTACGCCGAGATCGACAGGAACCCGCTTTTCGTCGGGACAGCCGCCAAGGAGGACCGTTCGGACATGAACGTATGCTTCGTGATGGCTCCGGGCTATGAGGCCCTGCAGGACGAATTCTTAGAGTTCGCAAAAGGACAGGGGATGTTGGGCATCAAGGGCCACAGGTCCGTGGGCGGCTTCAGGGCATCCATATACAACGCCTGCCCTGTGGAAAGCGTGGAGGCACTCGTAAAATGCATGCAGGATTTCGAATCAATGAAAAAATAATTCGGTTATGACAATACTTGTAGCAACTGAAAAGCCGTTCGCAGCAGCTGCAGTGAACGGCATAAAGGAAATCGCCCGCAAGGCGGGTCACGAAGTAAGGCTTCTCGAAAAATACGACTCCCCGGACAAGCTCATAGAGGCTGTGGCCGATGTGGATGCCCTGATAGTCAGATCCGACAAGGTGACGGCCCGGGTCATCGAAGCCGCCAAAAACCTGAAAATCGTGGTAAGGGCCGGTGCCGGATACGACAACATCGACCTTGCCGCCTGCACCGCGAAAAAAATCGTGGCGATGAATACGCCGGGCCAGAACTCCAATGCCGTGGCCGAACTTGCCGTCGCAATGATGATTTTCATGTCACGCAACCAGTTCACGCCTGGAACCGGCAGCGAAATAAAGGGCAAGAAACTCGGAATCCAGGCCTATGGAAATGTCGGCAGGCTCGTGGCGCAGAAGGCGAAGTGCCTCGGAATGGAAGTGTATGCCTTCGACCCGTTCGTTCCTGCCGAAAAGATGAAGGCCGACGGAGTGGAGCCGGCATCCTCGCTCGAGGATATGTACCGCACCTGCAATTTCATTTCCCTGCATATTCCTGCCACGCCTGAAACGAAAAAATCCATCGGATATGATCTCGTTTCCCTTATGCCTGCAGGAGGCTGTCTTATGAATACCGCACGCAAGGAAGTCATCAACGAGGCCGAGTTGGACAAGGTCCTGACCGACAGGCCGGACATCAAGTACATCACAGACATCGCGGCCGACAACCAGGCAGAACTGAACGAAAAGTTCGGGAAGAGAGTGTTCGCCACACCTAAGAAAATGGGGGCGGAGACTGCCGAGGCCAATATCAACGCAGGACTTGCGGCAGCTTCGCAGATTGTGGACTTTTTCGCAACCGGAAACACCCGCTTCCAGGTGAATCCCGGTGTGTGATAACCGGGACACTGCGGCGTTGCCGCACAAAGTCATCTCGAGCGAAGCCGAGAGATCTGCCCATATTACAGTCATAAAACAATGGTGAGAATCAAACCGTTTGCGGCGATAAGGCCGCCGAAAGAAATAGTAGAGGAAGTGGCAGCGCGTCCGTATGACGTGCTGAATTCCGCCGAAGCCAGGGCCGAAGCCTCCGAAAAATCCCTTCTGCACATCACACGGCCTGAAATCGATTTCGAGCCGACGGCGGACGAGCACAGCCCGGAAGCCTACGGCAAGGCTGTGGAAAATTTCAGGCTGTGGCAGGAAAGGGGCTGGTTAGTGCAGGACAGGAAGCCCTGCTACTACGTCTACGCCCAGACTATGGACGGCAAGACGCAATACGGCCTGGTTCTCTGCGCCCACACCGATGACTACTCGGAAGGCAGGATAAAGAAACACGAACTTACAAGAAAGGACAAGGAAGACGACAGAATGGTGCACGTGAAGATCCAGAACGCGAACATCGAACCTGTCTTCTTCTCATATCCTGACAACGCCGTAATCGATTCCATCGTGAAAGACGTCACGGCCAGGACTCCGGAATACGATTTCACGGCGGAAGACGGCTTCGGACACCGTTTCTGGGTCATCGACGATGACGCGACCATTGCACGCATCACCGGGACATTCAAGGACATCCCTGCATTCTATGTCGCCGACGGGCATCACAGGACCGCCGCCGCTGCGCGGGTCGGAGCAGAAAAGCGCATCGGAAACCCTTCTCACACCGGAGACGAGGAGTACAACTTTTTCCTTGCCGTAGCCTTTCCGGAAAGCCAGCTCACCATCATAGACTACAACCGTGTGGTCAAGGACCTGAACGGTCTTACCCCGTCGGAGTTCCTGCAGGCTCTCTCCGAAGACTTTACCGTCGCGTGCAAGGGAACAAAAGCCTTCAGACCGGGACATCTGCACGAATTTTCCATGTATCTTGCCGGGAAATGGTACGCCCTTGAAGCGAAACCGGGGAGATACGACGATTCGGATCCGATAGGCGTACTGGATGTGACCGTCCTCTCCGGCTTGGTGCTCGATAAAATCTTAGGCATCAAGGATCTGCGCACTGACAGACGTATCGATTTCGTCGGCGGGATCCGCGGTCTCGGAGAGCTCTCCAAAAGGGTGGACAGCGGCGAAATGGCCGTGGCCTTTGCCCTCTATCCCGTATCGATGAAACAACTTGTCGACATCGCCGATTCGGGAAAAATCATGCCCCCGAAGACTACCTGGTTCGAGCCCAAGCTCCGCAGCGGCCTCGCCATCCACAAGTTGGACTGAATTTCCGTTTCCTGCAAGAAATAGCCTGAAAATGAAAGAAAAGATAGCTTTTACGGTAACACGGTACGGAGAACAGATAAACGGTGGGGCAGAGATGCATTGCAGGATGTTGGCGGAACGGCTTACTGAACGGTATGACGTCGAAGTGCTCACGACCTGCGTACAGAATTATGTGACAGGGGAATACGGGTTCGATGCAGGCGTCGGGCATCTCAATGGGGTGACAGTCAGAAGATTCCACACGAAACCCTATAACCGTAAGGCAGAAAAAAAATGGCTGTCGAAGATACGTCCCGTCCGCAGGATCAGAAGATTCCTGTACAGATGCGGCTGTCTTAAATATGTCGCAAATATCTTCCCAGTCTGGAAATGGGGTCTTGACAGCGATATAAAGGCCTTGGAAAACAGCGTGTTCTACTCTCCTGAGATGAACGCCTACCTTCAGGAGTACAAAGACAGCTACAAGGCGGTCATTTCGATAACGTCGATTTTCGCTCCTTTTTATTTCACGGCTGCGATTGCCGGAGAAAAAATGATCGGAATCCCGACACTGCACTGCGAACGCGCATCTTTCCGACCTTCCCTTACTCGAAGTTTCACGAGCACAGCCTGTCTGGGCTTCAACACAGAAACGGAAAAAACATTGGCAGAAGATATTTTCGGCCATAAAAATATTTCGGGAAGACTCATCAGTGTCGGCATCGAAGACAATGAGGCTGCGGAATGGGAAGTCGTAAAGCGGAAGTTCGCCCTTCCGGACAGATATGCCGTATTCATCGGACGCATCGAGAAAGGGAAAGCCGGAAAATTGATAAGGTATTATACCGGATATGTCGCCAGACATCCGGATGCGCCGAAATTAGTGATGGTCGGCGGCATCGTCCGCGAAGTCGGCAGGCACAAAGACATCATTTACACCGGGTTCGTTTCCGACGGGGAAAAAAGATGCCTGCTCAGACACGCCCTTATGCTGGTCAATCCGTCGAAATACGAAAGCCTTTCTCTCGTCCTTCTCGAGGCCCTGAGAGACAAGGTCCCTGTTTTGGTTAACGGGAAATGCAATGTCTTGAAAGGCCATTGTGTCTTAAGCGGCGGTGCTGTAAGATCGTATGAAAATTATCGCGGGTTCTGCAGGAATTTCGAAAGGATTTCAAACGACAGCAATCTGCGCAAATATATGGTCGAAAACGGCGAAAAGTATTATCTGGAAAATTACTCCTGGGGCAAGGTGATGCCTCGCCTTTACGAAGCGATTGACAGTATTCATTAGTTTATGGCAAACGGATCCGATAGAAACAAGATAGCTTTTGTCGTCGTCAGATACGGAAGCGGCATCAACGGCGGGGCAGAGCAGCACTGCAGGATGCTTGCGGAAAGGCTGACGGACAGATACGATGTAGAAGTACTGACAACTTGTGTAAAGAACTACAGGACAGGATGTAACGAGTTCCCTGCCGGGGAAGAGACAGACAACGGGATTCTTGTCAGACGGTTTCCGGCAGACGTCATCGGGCCTGACGGGGAACGGTCTTATGAAAAAAAGGCGAAACCTGCCAGAAGGCTGAGGCATCTGCTTTTCAGAGCCGGCATCCTGCCTCTTATATCATCCGTCTTCCCGGTCTGGAAACCGGGCCTGAAGAAAGACGAAGACGCACAGAGACACAGCCGGTTTTATTCTTCGGCAATGCGGACATTTATCCGGGAACACAAGAATGAGTACAGGTGCTTCATCGTCTTTACTGCAGATTATGCCCCGTTTTATTTCACCGCCATCGAAGCCGGGGAAAAGACCATTGCCGTTCCGACGCTGCACAATGCAAAAATATCTTTCCGCCCGTCCCTTACGGTTGCATTCAGCAGAATCAGGTACACCGGATTCAACACTCTTGCGGAGCAGCGGCTCGGGAAGCGGATTTTCGGTGCGGCCCTCGGCGAATCCGGAATAATAGGCTGCGGGATAGAGCCCGCGAAACCGGATGACTGGGATGTAGTAAAAGCGAAATACGGGCTTCCCGACAAATACATGCTGTGCATAGGAAGGGTGGACGGGAGCAAGACCGGAAGCATAGTGTCGTATTATAAAAAATACAGGAACTCAAATCCGGACACAGCCATCCCGCTCGTTCTTGTCGGCGGCATTTACGACAGACCTGAAGACACCCCGGGCCTGTACCTTACGGGGTTCGTCAGTGACGGCGAGAAGCGGGCCATATTGCAGCATGCCCTGCTCCTTGTCAATCCGTCATTCTACGAAAGTCTCTCCTTAGTGGTCTTGGAAGCCCTGTACGACCGGATTCCGGTTCTTGTCAACGGCAGATGCGACGTACTCAGAGAACACTGCATCTTGAGCGGAGGTGCCATCCGGTACTATACGGGAGCGCATGATTTCGCTTCGGAAACAAGCAAGATGACAGCCGATGAAAGTGCCCTGCAGACAATGGCGTCCAAAGGCAAGCATTACCTCGAAACCAATTATTCCTGGAACCTCATCCTCGACCGGCTTCACAAAGTCATCAGCACCCGCTTCTGACGGATTTTTCTGTTCAGGCGGATGAGGCCGGAAAGGCGGGCCAGGGGGTCGTTTCTGAAAAGGTCGCATTGCATGAACATCCGCCGGATTTCTTCCGCCGGACAAGAGGGATAAAGGGGATAGAGTTCGTTCGTGTGGATCCGCATCTGCTTTCTGCGGCTCAGCGGGACACCTGCCCTGCCGAAAAAGCGGGCTGTCCAGTTGAAGAACGCAATGCTTGCCAGTGCACGCCTGTACTGGCTTTCGGGATTCGGGGATGAGGAAACGTTTATGCCGCTGTCCCGCCACAGGACACAGCTTCCGGCAGAGGACACGGCACGGATTCCCTTTTCCTTTGCAAGGGCCATCACGGTGGCGTTGTCGGTCCTGAATGCAAGGTCGAAGCTGACAAAACCCGACTTTTTCAGCGCGGAAGTCCTGAAGATGAAGTCCGGCATCCTGGCATCGATGCTCTGCCTGCCGTACAGCCTGCGGTAAAACTCACGGGCGCTCAGCACGTCAGGGTA
>CASFLY010000080.1 GCA_949295645.1 uncultured Bacteroidales bacterium
AAACAGCACCGGAAGGACAGCATTGTCCTTCAGTGCCGCTTTCTTCGATACATCGTAAAAACCCAATAAGGCCGCCGAGACGAATGCCAGTATAAGCCACATAGACTATCTGCTTCTGTCCCGCCTTTTCCTAATGGCAGCCGTGACAGCCGCCTTCGTGTCCGTCGGAGCAGCATCCGCCCTCGCCGCAGTTCCCGTCTCCGCATTCCCCGTCATGCCCGCCGCAGCAGCACTGGTGCACGTATTCTCCGTGCAGGCCTTCTTTCAGTTCTTTTTCGGTAGCTTCACGTACGGAAACGATTTCTCCCGAGAAATTCAGCGTCTTGCCAGCCATAGGGGAGTTGAGATCCATTTTCACAGTCTTTTCCCCGACTTCCAGGACTTTCCCCGGGACCACTCCGCCGCGGCTGTTCATCATAGGAATGGTAGTCCCGGGCACCAGAAGGTCTTTCTGTACCTGTCCGTTGACGGCAAATGCCTCCATAGGCAGGTCTATTATGCGGTTCGGATCGACTTCACCGTAGCCTTCGGCCGGCGTAAGCGTAAAACTGAATTTGCCTCCCGGCTCCAGTCCCTCTATGTTCCTTTCGAATTTTTCCAGCAGGGATCCCGTGCCGTGGATATAGTCCAGCGGCCTTTCCTTTGTGGTCTTGTCTGCAATTTCGCCGTCCACGACAAGCTCGTAGATGAGTTCGACGACTTTGTTCTGTCCTATTTTCATATCCTTTTCGTTATTGGCCTGCAAATATAAGGATTTTTTCCGTCCATGGTTTTTTATATGAAGCATCCCTCGACAGTTTTAAGCCTTCATTGACGCCGTCTTGGTTATTTTTCAAATAAGTTTTAATTTTGTAAGTTGCGATAATTGATACGACGTTATTTTATAATGGAAGAGAAGCTGAGGGAAAAAATCGCGGAGTGGGCGCAGAAATACAATGACCCGGTCTATTTCCGGGAAGATCCCATCGCGTTCCCGAAATTTTTTGCGGAAAGGCTCGGGGACGGAACCGTGGGATACCGGCTGGCAGATGTGGAGATAGCGGCGCTGATAGCCGCGCATCTGGCTTGGGGAAGGCGGACGATGATAGTGCGGGACTGTACAAGGGCTATGGACGAGATGGATTGGAAGCCGTACGCCTATGTGATGAACGGGGAGTACCGGAACGATGACGCGAGCCTGCACCGTACCGTCAAGTGGAGCGAATTCGCACGGATATGCGGAAATCTGAAATCCGTTTATTCGAAAACGGAAAGCATAGAGGGCTTCAGCAACGCTATGATCAGGACAGTGATTTACGGGAGGAAGGAAGACCCGAAGGCTCCGGACAAGAAGATAAATATGATGCGCAGGTGGATGGTGCGTGATGACGGGAAAGTGGATCTCGGAGTATGGAAACACAGTTCGAAAAAGGACCTGCTGATTCCTCTCGACGTGCATGTATATGAAATGGCCGTAGAGCTCGGCCTGACTTCCCGGAAACAGAAAGACCTGGCGACGGTGCGGGAAATCACCGGCGCATTCGGCGAAATCTTCCCGGACGATCCGTGCAAAGGCGACTTTGCCCTTTTCGGCTATGGCCTTTACAGAAAGGAAGAAACGATGCGATAACCTGCTTGACCATATATTGTCAGAAATGCCGAGACTGTTTATAATATCAGGATGCAACGGGGCCGGGAAGACCACTGCCTCGTACACTCTGCTTCCGGAAATGCTGGAATGCAGCCAGTATGTCAATTCCGACGAATTCGCAAAGGGCCTCTCTCCCTTCGACCCTGAATCCGTGGCCGTGCAGGCGAGCAGGCTGATGCTGTTGCGGATCAGGTATCTGCTTCGCAGGAAAGAGGATTTCGGTATCGAGACTACTTTAGCGACACGCAGCCTCCTGAAAATGATAGCGGAGGCCCAGGCGGAGGGATACACCGTGACATTGATGTATTTTTGGCTGAACTCGCCGGATCTGGCCGTGGAAAGGGTCAGGGCAAGGGTAGCTGCCGGAGGCCACTATATCCCGGAAGAGACTGTCCGGAGGCGTTACCGTGTTGGTATCAGCTACTTTTTCAAGGACTATGCTCCCATTTGCGACCGGTGGATACTTGCGGACAATTCCCAGGTGCCTTTCCGTGTCATAGCCGAGGGGCACAAGGACGAAATCACGGTCATCAAGGATCGTGAGGTATATAACCGTATAAGGGAATCCAATGGATAGAAGACACTTTTTGGACAGATTCCGGGTCACTGTCCCGCAGCTCGGACAGGTAATCGGGACCGCTCTGTCCCGGGGCGGGGACTATTCCGACCTGTATTTCGAATATACTGTCTGCAATGACCTGCTGCTGAAGGACGGAGAGGTCGCTTCCGGAGGTTTCCACATCGATTACGGCGTGGGAATCCGGGTATTGAAGGGCGACAGGACGGGTTATGCCTATGCAGAGAACACCGGAATGGAGGACATGCTGGCGGCTGCCAGGGCGGCGGCGCAGATAGCCAGGGCGGAGACATCCTGTCCCGCAACCCCTTACCGGACAGGCGTACAGCCTGAAGAGGCGGCCGGTTTTTACCCGGTCATCGGAAACTGGAGCGACAGCGGGGCTTCCTCTTTCATTCCGATCCTGAAAAAGCTCGAATCGATGATCCTTTCCATGGAAAAGCGGGCTGTCAAGGTGATAGCCAGGCTGTCGTGGTCGGAAAGCGAAATCATGATGTACAATTCTTTATGCGAACTGACCTGTGATTTCCGGCCTTTAGGCAGTCTGACCGTTTCGGTGATTTTTTCTGAGAACGGCCGGAACGAGAACAAGACTTCTTCGAGGAGTTTCAGAAGCGGCTCGGAAATGATAACGGACGCCCTGCTGCAGGAGATGGCGGACGAAGTGGTGTCGGGGATAGATGACCGTTTCCGCGCGATACGCCCCAAAGGAGGCAGGATGCCGGTGGTAATGGGGGCAGGGGCGTCCGGAATCCTTCTTCACGAGGCTATGGGACATTCGTTCGAGGCTGACTTCAACCGCAAGGGGCAGTCAGTGTTCTCGGGAATGATGGGAAAGAAGATATGCGCACCGATGATAAATATAGTGGACGACGGGACCTTGCCGGGGAACAGGGGAGCCTGCAACTATGACGACGAAGGTGTCCCGGGGCAGAAGACATATATGGTGAAGGACGGAGTGCTGAACTCTTATCTGCACGACAGGATAAGTGCGGGATGGTACGGAGTGGCCCCTACGGGCAACGGCAGACGGGAGTCATTCAGGTTCAATCCGATACCGCGGATGAGGGCTACGTATATGGAGGGCGGGGATGCCGCTCCGGATGATCTTGTCCGGTCAGTAAGGAAAGGGATTTATGTAGACGAGTTCTCGAACGGGCAGGTAAAGATAGGCGAGGGCGATTTTACCTTTTATGTCAAGAGCGGATATATGATAGAGGACGGCAGGCTGACCGTCCCGGTAAAGGATATCAATATTATAGGTAACGGACCGCAGGCCCTGGCGGATATTGTCGGGGTGGGGAATGACCCGGTAATAGACAACGGAACCTGGACCTGCGGCAAGGATCAGAGCGTGGCGGTGTCTTGCGGGATTCCGACGGTTCTTGTCCGTGAACTTACTGTCGGAGGTGAATAATATGGAAATAACGGATGTCGCGACAATAACCGGGGATGAGATCTCGAGGGCGGAAGAGTGCATGGAAGCGGCGAAAAGGGCAGGGGCTGATCAGGTAAGGGTGTCCCTGAACAAAAGTACATTGGACTCATACGGTATGCTGAACGGCTCCCTGGACAAGGTGGCGCATTCGGCCGACCGATCCATAATGCTGTATGTATTTGCGGACAGGAAATACGGGACGTTCTCGACCAATATGCTTGAGAACGGGGCTCTCGAGGACTTCGCCTGCAAAGCCGTGAAGACGGTAAGGATGCTTGCGGAGGACGTCTGCCGGAGGCTGCCCGATCCGGGAAGGACAGAAAAGGGCGCTCTGACAGGAACGGAACTCGGGCTCTGCGACCGGGACTATTTCGTTTCGGATCCGGAGAGAAAATACGGGACGGCATGCGGAGAATGTATTTCCGGCAGGGCCGGACTCGGACCCGATGATGTTTCCGGAAACGGGCGCATCTCCGCCGCCGGGTCGGGAACCGACGGATTCAGGATAATATCGGAGGAGTGCGAATACTCCGACTCGGTGGATGACAATTTTACGATAGACTCTTCCGGCTTCCGCGGCCGTCACACCGAGACATCCTTTGCTATATGTTCTGAAATCACCGTCGAGGCCTCGGACGGCAGGAAATACTCCGGATATTGGTGGGATTCGTCGCCGTTTTTCAACGGTCTGGCCTTGGGGCAGTGTTCAGGCCTGGCTCTGGAACGTGCCGTGAGACAGATAAACCCGAAAAGACATCGCGGAGGCCGCTTCCGCATGGTGGTCGACAGGACTGTCGCTTCCAGACTGGTCTCTCCGCTCTTTTCGGCCCTGAATGCCACCTCCATCCAGCAGGAAAGTTCATTCCTGAAAGATTCCCTGCACAGGAAGGTTTTTCCGGACGGGCTTACGATAACCGATATGGCCCGCACTCCCGGAAAACCGGGTTCGAGACTTTTCGATTCGGAAGGCGTGGCGACACGTGAAATGGATATTATCAGAAACGGTGAGATCGACACATATTTCACAAATACGTATATGTCATTGAAAACGGGTTTGGAGGCGACTGTCGAAGGCGTGTCGAGACCTGTGCTTCTGCCCTTTGTCCCGGACGGTGCCGGCTTCCGGTCCCCGCAGCCATCCGCAGGCGGTTCCGGAGTGCCGGGGAACGGCTTCGGGGCGGCCGGGATTATGGAACTTTGCGGCTCCGGAATTTATGTTACCGGATTCAACGGAGGGAACTGCAATCCCGTTACCGGAAATTTTTCATACGGCATCGAGGGTTTTGCATTCAGAAACGGGCAGATCACGCATCCTGTCAGGGAAATGGTCGTTACGGGGAATATGATTTCCCTGTGGAACAGCCTTCTGTATGCAGGCAATGATGCCAGGGAGTGTACGAGATGGCAGATTCCGACCCTTGCTTTCGAAAATGCGGTTTTCAGCGCATGACGGGTTCCCGGGTACCGGATCCTCCGGTTGCGTCCGAGATGGTATTTGTGGATGATACGTTAAATGTTATGGAAAGAAAAAGACTGATAACAGCGGAGATGGTGCGGGACATGTTTCCGGAGAGAGACCGTTTCGCCCACAAGGGAAATTTCGGGCACGCCCTGGTAGTGGCGGGGAAACAGGGAATGATGGGAGCTGCAATACTTGCTGTCGGAGCCGCCCTGCGCTCCGGATGCGGCCTTGTCACTGCGCATATACCGTTCAGTGAGCGTCTTGCCGTCCAGATTACCCACCCTTCCGCCATGGTCGGTTTGGACAGGGGAACCTGTTTTTCCTGTCTTCCGGAAAACATGGAAAAGTACTCGGCTGTCG
>CASFLY010000081.1 GCA_949295645.1 uncultured Bacteroidales bacterium
CTTCCATGACCGAGCAAACGACTGACAACCGACATGGAAAGTCCCTTGTTCAGAGCAAAGACCGCAAACTAATGCCGGGCCACATGCATTGAGAGGGTAAACGGAAGCCCTATCTGTTCTCCGACAACCGCCAGCGACTGATTGATACATTTCGTCGCATTGTTACGGGCTTTGTACAGAGCTTCTGCATCATCAAGATCCAGATCATCCTTTACCAAGTTGAATACATACCGGCATCCGGCACGTTTCTCCTGCCAACGATGCAGAATATTCAGGGCAGGTTCCGTAAGAGGAATTACATGGCGCTTGTTCGTCTTGATCATAATTTTTCTCAGTTCCTTCTTCTCAAAATTTACATGCCCCCACTGCAATGTCATCACATCGACAACACGGAGTCCACAGGCATGGAAGGCAAAGAAGAACATTTCCAAAAACTCCTTACGGCGCGGTTCGGTGCAGGCATGGTAATATTCCAACAACGCAGACATCTGTTCTTTTGAAAGATACTTGCCGTCAAACTCATTGTCTTCGTCTGCAAGAGATATCTTTGAGGCGATACGCATATCCTGAATCCTCGCATTGACGGCATGGTCTATCATCTTCATTTCGGAAGCATAGGCACATGCCTTCAGAATCGGAGTCAAGGCATGGTTGATCGTTGCATCGCTGTTCTGTTTTATCTCACGCCGCCACCTGATGTATTCGTCAATCAGTTCAACCGATATTTCACCTAAATAGATACTGTCCGGCTTGTAGGTACCGTTCTTTGTTGCACGGAGAAAGATACGGAAGATATTCATGCCGCTCTTGCCGTTCTCATAGCGGCTGCGTCCGATTCTGTTCCGGGAATAGTCAGATTCGAGCCTTTCCAAAACAAACTCGATAAAATCCTTCCCTTTGTCCTCCCGTGTGAGCGGTTTGTCTGCCAGAAAGTCGGCGATCACCTGAGCCGTAATCTGATTGGGATGTTTTTCCTGATATTCGGCCAGCAGTCCGTCGATCTTGTCCGCACGGGCAAGCAGCAGACTGTTGATCCGGTTGGCCTCCGGACCATAACTCGCCCTCACACCTCCGCGTCCCTTGTTGGCTTTCTCATTCCAGTCGCCCAGCCGGACAAAGATGTTCATGCCCTTGCGTATCACCTGCCGGTTCCAGGTGTATTCAAGCTGGACAAGATACTGTTTGGCTGGATCGATCTCACCCCGGATATGCAGGCGATAGCGTCCCAATGGATATAGTCGTTTCGGTCGTCCCATACTGGAGATGTTTGAAATTAAAAAACAGAGGTTGCGGTAATACTCACAAACCTCTGTAAAGGTAATGAATTTTGTCCAAACAAATCCCGATTTTTCCTCCGAAAAACGTATTTTGTCCAAATAAACCACGCCATTTGAGGCGGTCAAACACTGTTGTCCAAACAAATTAAATCCCCGCCAATCTAATTGATTGACAGGGATTTAATAGTTAATTTCGTGCTTGAAAATGCACTAATATTCTTCCTCGTTGAAGAAAAAGTCATCCTTTGTAGGATAATCGGGCCAGATATCTTCGATGCTTTCGTAGATTTCGCCGTCGTCTTCGAGTTCTTCGAGGTTTTCGACGACTTCGAGGGGTGCTCCGGAACGTGTGGCATAGTCGATAAGTTCCTCTTTTGTGGCTGGCCAGGGAGCATCTTCGAGCCTATATGCAAGTTCAAGTGTCCAGTACATAGTCTATAAGTTTATGATGTTAATATTCAATTCTTTAGAAACTACACTGCATAGCTTCTCCCTAAATAGGACGCAAATATATACAAAAAAAATATAAGATGAATTCTTTTTATTAATTTTGCGTCCGTTAGCCGTTCGTCAGCGGTCTGACGGCAGCCCGTCAGTGTCAGTAAGTTTCTTGACAGCAGACTGTCAGCGACCGGAAAGCAAAAAAACGACTGAAAGCAACCGGAAAGCAACCATAGACAAACTGAAACAGCCCGGAAACGATCCGGGGGAACAACCCGGAAGCGGTTTTTTGCATAACATACCGGACGGCATACATAAAAAATCGGGAGAAAAGATATGGCATACAGGAAAGATGAAATATATTCGGAAGACGTTACCGGGCAGATAGCCGCGCACTATAAGGAAATACTGAGGCTGCTCGGGGAGAATCCTGACAGGGAAGGCCTGCTGAAAACCCCGGAAAGGGTCGCCAAGGCGTTGCAGTTTCTCACACAGGGTTACGGGCAGGACGGAGCGGAAATCATTTCCGGCGCCATTTTCAAGGAAGAATACCAACAGATGGTCCTTGTAAAGGACATAGAGCTCTACTCCACATGCGAACACCACCTGATGCCGTTCATCGGCAAGGCGCATGTTGCATACATCCCCGACGGATACATCACGGGGCTCAGCAAGATAGCCAGGGTGGTAGAGACCTTTGCGCGAAGGCTTCAGGTTCAGGAAAGGCTTACCGTCCAGATACGCGACTGCATCCAGAAGACACTCAAGCCACTCGGAGTAGCAGTAGTCATCGAAGCCGCACATACCTGCATGCAGATCAGAGGTGTCCAGAAATCAAATGCCATTACCACTACGTCAGCGTTCTCCGGGGTATTCCTGAAAGACGAAAGGACCCGCAATGAATTCCTGAACCTGATAAAATGACAGTGAAAGGCTGTTTGCCCGACAGTCCAGAAGAAAAAAGACGGGAAACAGGAGAATATCGGCAAATGACACAAGGGATGACAAATAGGGACACAAGGGGTGACAAATATGGGAAGGATTTTAAGGATAATACCCGCATTCATTGCTGCCACAATGATGGCAGTCCCATTGTCGGCTTTCCAAAACTCCTCCGGTGAAGTGTCCCCCAAAAGCCGGACACAAAACTTATGGGGTTCACTTCACGGTCGGACACAAATTCATGGATGCCGTACGCAAGCTTCCGTGAATCATACGGGGAATCACGCAGACAGGCCTGAGAGCCCTGCAGGATGCAGCCCGGCCTTGTTCAGGGATATGACATCGACTCCCGCAGACAAGCATAAGAGACCTGCAGGATGCAACTCTGCATACTGTGCCGACATTTATCCGGAAGAACCGGACACTCTCGACCGCAGGGAAAAAATCACGGAGTCCGTCGTCACATCGAGGAAAGAAAGGAAAACGGTCGAAGGAATGATGTCTGGCCGCCTCAGGCTCGACGCAGCAGGCATCTCGGTTCTGCCGAAGTTTCTCGGGGCTTCCGACATACTGAAAACAATACAACTTCTTCCGGGAGTCCAGACATCGGGGGAAATGGATTCCGGTATATATATCCGCGGCGGAGATCCGGGGCAGAACCTGGTTTTACTGGACGGAGCGAGAATCTACTCTCCGTCACACCTGCTGGGGTTCTTCTCCATTTTCAACGGAGACCATATCTCCTCGGCCCTTGTCCTCAAATCCGGGTTGCCCGCCCGCTACGGGAGCTTTGCATCCGGGGTCATCGACATAAGTACTGCCGACTCTCTGACACAAAGGACAGAAGGCACATTCACTCTCGGGATGATATCTTCTTACGGCACCATCAATACCCCTGTCGGGAAAAAGTCGCAACTGACCGCCTCCGGACGGGGCACATACATAAACTATATTCTGAAAGCGGTAGCCGGGGTAACGGGAGACGACACAGACCTTCCCGAATACGGTTTCTACGACTTCAATCTCACATGGCTGACAGAAATAGACAAGAACAATACCCTGAAAATCAACGGATACTACGGACGCGACAGGCTTTATTTCCTTCAGGAAAACTTCGGTGTTCTCGCATCGATGCTATGGCACAATGCTGCCGGTTCCGTCATCTGGGAATCTCATCCGGACAACGGCCCCACGAACAGGCATACACTCTCATTCAGCGACTTCGACAACAACATATTCATCGAACGCGAACCGGCATCATTGGAAATGCCCTCAGGCATCATGGACATATCCTATAAAGGAGTAACATCCTTCCGTCTCGGCCAGAGCAGAATTGATTTCGGGGCAGACTACACCTGGCATCGCACGGAGGTACAGTACCCGGACATAAGCGGACTGAACAGCCTGATAAATACCAGCCATACACCCGGACCGTACAACACGCACGAATTCGGTCTGTATGCCGACTGGTCCAAATGGTTTTCCTTTCCCCTAACCATAGACATTGGGCTCCGGTATTCCGGAGCGGTGACCGGAAAGACCTTTTACGGCGGTCTTGAACACAGAATCTCCCTGAGCTTCACGCCGGCTCCCTCGATGCGCATACAGGCCGGACTCCACAGGCAAAGACAATACTTGAATATGGTATCCATCTCCGGTATGGGGATGCCCACGGACTTCTGGATACCCGTCTGCGAAAATGTCGGGCCGCAGATTGCAGACGGAGTCTCGGCCGGATTTTCCCATTCCGTTCTGGGAGGCCTGATCGAATACAGTATAGAGCCATATTTCACCCTGCTTGAAAATGTCCTCGAATACGACGGGGAAATGTTCGATATGATAAACAGGAAATACATACCGGAAGAACATATCATATCAGGGAAAGGCCGGAATTACGGCGTGGAAATGATGCTCAAAAAGAACCGTGGCAAGGTCAACGGCTGGATAAGCTACACCCTCGGCCGCGCAGAAAGGAGTTTCCCGGACATTATGGGAGGTGCTGTCTTCCCCGCTAAACACGACCGCAGGCACAATCTTTCCATAGTCGGCAACTATGAACCTGCAGACCGCCTCGCATTCTCTGCCGTTTTCGTTTACGCCACAGGCACGGCATATACGCCTCCTGCGGGAATATATATCATAGGCGAAAACATGATACAGGAATACGGCCCGCACAACAGCGCAAGGATGCCGGACTATCACAGGCTCGATCTGTCGGTCACGTACAGTTTCAAGGCGAAAGGCCGCTGCCGGCACTCTCTGAACTTGTCCGTCTACAACGTCTACGCCCGGAAGAATCCCCTCTACAGGGATCTTCGGTTCAGCTACGATCTCGAACTGAAAACACTGGATCTGCAGATGGAAAGCGTCTCGCTATACTCTCTGGTTCCGTCACTGAGCTACACGTTGAAATTCTGACAAAAATGAAAACAAATACACTTCATATTCTCACTGCCCTGCTGCTGGTGTCAGCCTGCAGCGTAAAATGGGACATCGACACCCGATTCGTACCCAGGATAGCAGTCGAAGGGTGGATAGACAACGGGAGGCCGGCCAAAGTAATCATATCGCAAATGCTTCCGTACGGCAGCGGCACCGAAAGCGGAGCCTTGGATATGAAGGATATCCCGATAAGATGGGCCACTGTCTCGCTCAGCGATGGAGACAACGAAGAAATGCTTGTAGGTCAAATAGATACAAATTACATTCCGCCTTATGTCTACTCCGGTTCGTCGATAATCGGACAGCCGGGGAAAACCTATACACTGACGATAAGTTATTCCGGAAGGACCATAGTGTCCTCCACCGTCGTTCCGGACAATGTTCCCGTCAGGTCTGTGGAAGTGGAAAAAAGTCCTGCCGGCGACACACTGTACACCATTCGGATATATTTCAAGGATAATCCGGATGAAAAGAACTGGTACAAGGTTTTCACCAAGGTCAAGAATACTGACAAGCGATACTTCGCAGCCTTTATGGGAGACATCAGCGACGAGGTACTCACGGAGGACGCGTTCATCACTGTCAACAGAGCTTTCCGCCACACAAGATACAGCCAATACACGCCCTACTTCACGGCAAATGATACGGTCTTCGTAAAATTCACGCAAGTGCCATCGGCCGGCTTCGAATTCTGGAGCAGTTACGAAAACGAAGTGACCAACGGCGCAAACATCCTTTTTCCCAACACGGAAAATCTCAAAAGCAACATCGACGGCGGCCGCGGGATATGGTGCGGCTACGGGACTGACATCGTCGAAGTCAGGATAAAGGATTACATCCGGTAAAAGGGTATCAAATATGAAAAGGTCTACGAAAAGATATATCTCATATAGTTTTCGTACCTTTCGGACAGAGTTTCCGAAGCGTCTATGACAGTGGAGAACTGCTCCTCGCTGAAATAGTCGGTAATGTCGAATTCCGCCCCGTCATTCCTGAACTTGATGATGGCCGTAGGTTCATAGCCGCTAAAGGTCCTCCACTGAGTGGTATAGTATCCCCATTCAGTATAATACCAGTCGCTGAAATGCAGATTGTCCGTAAACATCGCCTTGAGTTTCAGATCGGCGAAAGGCTTGTGTCCGGAATATGCAGCCGTAATGGCTATCGCGTCATTGATCAGAGCGCAATACTCCTGATTGTACTTTTCCGAACCCCAGTACGGCATATTCGTGTACGGTTCAAGTATTTCGCGGTCGTCCGTCCAATTATTGTCAGCCTCTTCCTCAAGGGCCTGCAACTCGTCTATGAAAGTACTGATATTGCTGCCGGAAACGGCATGGATCTCCAGATCGAGAAGAGTCGCCGTGACCTCTGCGGAAGAAAACATTTCTTCTATATTGTTCTCGTACGATTCTACAGAACACAGACCGGTCCCTTTGGCCGTGACATCGGAAGTTATAAAAGAGGTGCCGTCGATATTGAATGCAAGTTTCTGGGATATGGAAGAATTGTCGATATCCAAAGTCATATCCACGTCATAGCCGCCGGCCGTCAGGGAAAGCGTCTGGGATACCGCACTCCCCTCTTCGTAGCTGCCGTTTATTTCGACATCGAGCAGAGTCCGGCCGTCAAGCGTGACCGTAGCCCGGACTTTTGCCGGTACCGTTATATCGTATACTTCCCGATGTTCTACTTCCTCATAGATAAATTCACCTCCTTCATAGTATCCTTTCCAGTCCGACCATTCATACTGATATTCGTACTGGTATTCCTGCCCGGAACACATTACGGTAGCCACAGCCTCCTGTCCGCCACATGGGAATATGAACGACAGCCTGTCGGCGGAATCCTCGTATTTCCACTCTTTCCCTGTAAATTCATATATACCGTATGCCCTTCCGGCCTCATAGACATAGGAATCCTCGGTTACAGCTTTTGTAAGATTGTACGGATTTCCGGTCTTGCAGAATGCCTGTACCGGTTTGAGCAAGGCATCTACAGGCATCACCGGCGACAACTTCCTGTAAGACGGATCGTCATTATAATCGAATTCCAAATTATATTCCCCGACATACTCGGCAAACTTGTCTATCACCTGCAGCAGATCCGCCTGCTTGTCAGGACTTGCCATATTTATGGCCTCAAGCCCGATTTCCTCGAGTTTTGCCCGATTTTCCTCCGGAGTCAGAGGTGTGGCATCATCATTTTTACCGCCGCCCAGAGAATCACAGGATACGGCAAGGATCCCCGCCGCCATCGTTACGATAAATAGAGTTTTTTTCATAGTAACTTGAAATTTGCAAACATTTTTCAAATTTAATAAAATTTGTCCGATTTACCTCCCCCTCCCACAAGACTTAATAATTGCAGAGGCGGATATTTATTTTCGGGACTGTTCCTTCTCCGGCCACGAGATTTGTCTGAAATAATGGCAGAGGCGGATATTTATTTTCGGGACTGTTTTTTCTGTCCCGAAAAAAATATCCGCCTCTGCCGCAAATAAAAATTTATTTCAGATAAGCCTCAGCCACCACCTGTTCGCTCCGCGAAATAAACTCACTCAAATCCTTTCCCTTCAACATCCCGTTCGCCAACAACGCCAGATCCGTCACCTGTTTCAGAATCTCATTTCCGGAAGCGAAATCCTTCAACTCCGAATTCCTCTCATTCACAGCCTCGTCCTTCCTGGCCTGCGCCTCCTTCTTCTGATCCTCAGTAGCATCGGACGGCAGGTCCTTCACAGGATCGGACACCTCCTTCCCGGCAAAAGCCTCGGCCTTGGCTCCCATAACCTTCAATATAAGCGGATTCTGCATATTCACTGTAATATTGTAGGATGCCGGCATCTCACCGTAGAAATTCAGTCCGCCGCCAAGAGCCGACATGTCGCGGTAACGCCTCATAAACTCCGACTGGGTAATCAGAATAGGCGACGCATTCTCCCCGAGATTCTCGGCCGTGACATAATAATTGTTCTCCGAAGGAAGAACACTCTTGAAAATCACATCCAGGTCGGATTTGTCCTGTTCACTCAGCTCGGGACGTATCCTCTCCTCCTTAGGTATCAGATTCTCGATACTGTCCGAATCCACGCGGGCGAAACGGCAGTCCCCTATCTTGGTTTCGAGCAGGTTCACGAAATGCGCATCAAGCTCGCAGTCAAGAAGCAGCACATCGTATCCTTTCTTCTTCGCAGCCTCCACAAACGGATACTGTGCAACGGCATCCGTAGCATACAGGAACACGAGCTTCTTGTCCTTGTCCGTCTGCTCGCCATCGATGGCCTTCTTGTAGTCATCGATGCTGAAATACTTCCCGTCGGTGTTCTTCAACAGGCAGAACTTCATCGCCCGCTCGCAGAACTTCTCGTCCGAAAGCATCCCGTACTCGATAAAAAGCTTCAGGTTGTCCCACTTGCTTTCAAGGGCCTGCCTCTCGTTCCTGAAAATCTCTTCAAGCCGGTCTGCGACTTTCTTGGTGATATAGCCTGAAATCTTCTTCACGTTCGCATCGCTCTGCAGATAGCTCCTAGACACGTTCAGAGGGATATCCGGAGAATCGATGACACCATGCAGCAGCGTCAGGAAGTCCGGGACTATGTTCTCCACCGAATCCGTAACGAACATCTGGTTGCAGTACAGCTGGATCTTGTTTCTGGTCAGTTCCATCCTGTCCTTTATCTTAGGGAAATAAAGGATCCCCGTCAGGTGGAACGGATAGTCCACGTTCAGATGTATATAGAACAGCGGCTCCTCCTGCATAGGATACAGTGCCCTGTAGAACCCCATATAATCCTCTTCCTTCAGGTCGGCAGGCTTCTTCGTCCAGAGCGGTTCCGTCCTGTTGACAATATTGTCCTTTTCCGTGTCTACATACTTGCCGTCCTTCCATTCCTGTTCCTTGCCGAAAATCACAGGCACCGGCATGAACTTGCAATATTTGTCAAGCAGGGTCTGTATCCTGCCCCTGGTGGAGAATTCGGCATCCTCATCGTCAATGTACAACGTGATTTCCGTACCCCTGTCGGTCTTGTCGCTCTCCCCCATTTCATACTCCGGGCTACCGTCGCAGGACCATTTCACCGCCTTTGCCCCCTCTTTCCAGGACAGGGTATCGATAGTGACTTTTTTCGAAACCATGAATGCGGAATAGAAGCCGAGACCGAAATGTCCTATGATATTGCCGATCTGGTCCTTGTACTTCTCGAGAAACTCCCCTGCACTCGAAAACGCTATCTGGTTTATGTATTTGTCCACCTCCTCGGCGGTCATTCCGAGACCGTTATCGATGACTTTCAGGGTTTTCGCCTCCTCGTCGAGTACGATACGCACATTCAGTTCCCCAAGTTCCTCCTTGAATTCTCCGGAAGCAGCCAGAGCCTTGAGTTTCTGATCCGCATCCACCGCATTCGCGACAAGTTCCCTGAGGAAAATCTCATGATCCGAATAAAGAAATTTCTTGATCACCGGGAAAATGTTCTCGGTAGTGACTCCGATAGTACCTTTATTTGCCATAATATTGAATATTTATTGATTTTTACTAAAATTCCTTGCCCTCTCCCGCTGTCCGTCCCCTCAAATCCGCAGGACGACCCGGCAAGACTCAAAATCCATTCCCCATACGGCCATACTGACAAAAAGTCAGTATCTTCTGCCGATATTATAATATAATTTCTGTATATTTGGACTGCGTCAATATGCACAGCGGGGGCGAATGGGGGCGCCCCTTGAAAATGGGCTGTCGCCATAGCGACTGGGGTTTAAGAAAATTGGATTTCGAAGAAATCCGTAACGACGGTTCGACGAATTCCCTGGTCCTGAACAACATAAATTCGTCGGACCGACGTTAAACCAAGATTGGACACGATGAGAAAAAGACTGATAGTAGCACTCGTCTACGACTTCGACGGGACGCTTTCGCCTGGGAACATGCAGGAATTCGGATTCATCCAGGCCATAGGAAAGACGCCGGAAGAATTCTGGAAAATGAGCGACGAAATAGCCAAGGGACAGGATGCCAGCAATATACTTGCCTACATGAAACTGATGTTCGACGAAGCCAAAAAGGCCGGTATAAAACTCCGCAAGGACGACTTCCAGAAATTCGGCGAACAGATAGAGCTGTTCAACGGAGTTAGGGAATGGTTCGGTCTCATCAACGCGTACGGGAAGTCGAAAGGCGTGCGGATCGAACACTATATCAACTCGTCGGGCCTTGCCGAAATGATAGAAGGCTCCCCGATTGCCGGGGAATTCAAAAGGATATTCGCCTGCTCGTTCCTGTACAACGAAAACGGAGAGGCGGAATGGCCGGGAGTTGCCGTAGACTACACTGCCAAGACGCAGTTCCTGTTCAAGATCAACAAAGGGATCCTGAGCATCAGGGACAACAAGCGTGTGAACGAGAGCCAGCTCGAGGAAAACAAGAGGATACCGTTCCCCTCTATGATCTATTTCGGGGACGGAGAGACGGATGTGCCGTGCATGAAAATCGTAAAGATGTTCGGAGGCAACTCCATCGCCGTATACAACCCGAAAGCGGAGAGAAAAAAGCACATCGCCCGCAAACTTCTGCGGCAGAAAAGGGTGAACTTCATCTGTCCGGCCGACTACTCCGCAGGGAGCAGGATGTACAGGATAGTATGCGCTATCATAGACAAGATAAAAGCGGAGTATGAACTGAAGAAACTGGAAGAAATAAAGGTTCGGAACGTCTGAATTGCGGCTTGGAGAGCCCGGAATCAGTTCCGGAACCGGATGCTGCAGTCTCCTTCAGCGGATGATTTACATAGTCGCTACCCCCCCCCTTGAAAGATCCGGACCAGAGCAGGTCATTGTTTTCCAGCAGTTTTTCTATGGCCGGCACATGCTTTTTCCGGATTTTCATGGATTTCAGCTGGGCAATCTGCGAAACGGAATGCAGATCCGTCCCCAGAAACGAATACAGCCCCTGTTCGAGGATGCGCTCGGCTTTCAGTTTGGCCATCGTACCGTAGAATCCTCCCAAAGACAGTATGTTCAGCTGGAATACCGTATCGATGTCGGCTATGCTTTTCAGTTCCACCAGCCCCGTAGAATAATAGTTGTACCTTTCGGGGTGCGCCAGGACAGGATGCAGGCCGAGGTTGCACAGATGGAAGACGAAATCCCGTATGTTCTGCGACTCGTAGGCATAGGACATCTCCACAAGGACATAGCCCTGGTTGAGCTGCAGGGAGCGGGAAATGCTGTCTTCAGTGAATTCCCTGTCGATGTCCCCGTAGACCATATGCTCGCCGGCCACCCTGCTCTCCACTCCGGTAGCCCCGAGCCGTTCCCTGTACTTCGAAAAAACAGCCCTGACGGATTCGGGTGAATTTCCGGGATACAGATCAGGATAGATATGGGGCGTCAGAAACTGGTGTTCCAGTCCGAGCCCACGCAGAAGTTCCTGCGCCTCGACCGATCTGTCTATGGATTTGAAACCGTCATCGACACCGGGCAGGACATGCGAATGGACATCTGTTCTGAAGTCCATTTCCACAAACCTTATCGATGTTCTGAACGGCCACATAAATACTACTCCTTCGATCCGTAACCATAGCCGTAACCGTAGCCGTACCCTCCCGTCTGACCGTACATCTTGGCTTTCTGGCTTATACCGTTTATGATTATGGAAATATTCTTAAGCCTCCCGCTTTCGGACGCGAAATTGATCTCGTCAATGAACCTGAGATCCGAAACATCGCACCTGACTACATAGAATGTCGCATCGACATAGTTGTTCACCACGATAGGATCGGATATGATGACGTATGGCGCGGAATCGCAGATGATATAGTCGTATTTTTCCCTCATCGACTCTATCAGGTCCGCCATTCTCTGGCTCGAAAGCAGTTCGTTCGGATTAGGCGGCATGGTGCCCCTGAGGATGACATCCAGATTCTCATGCATCACACCTTTTCTGACGACTTCGTCCAGGTCGGAACTCCCGCTGAGATAGGTGGCAAGACCCTTGTTGTGTTTGTCGATGTGGAAAATCCTGTAGTCGAAACCGTTTCTCAGGTCAGTTTCGATGAAAAGCACCTTCTTGCCGGAAAATGCAAGAGTCAGGGCCACATTCGTGGCTGCCGTAGACTTGCCTTCGCCGGATATGGAAGAGGTGACCTGGATGACTTTGGCCTTGATGAAAGCCATGTTGGCCCGGACGGCACGGTAAGTCTCGGTGACGACATCACGGCTGCCCTGTACCACCAGGGTAGTCTCGCTTTTCGGGATATATCCGATGACCGGAAGCGAGGTCCTGTCCTTGACATCCTTGATGCCGGACACCTTCCTTTTAAGGAGGCGGCCTACGAAAAAGACACCTGGAGGCAGGATAAGGCCGAGGCAGAAGCACATGGCATATACCATCATAGACTGCGGAGACGATGGTCTGTCCGGACCGTCCGCAGGCTCTACGATACGTGCGTTGTCCGTCTGCGCATAAAGGGAGATCAGCGCCTCCTCCTTTTTCTGGCGAAGGAGCACGTACAAAGGCTCCACTATCGCCTGCTGCCTTTCTATCTTCGCTATGTCGAGCTGCTGGTTCGGGATATCTGCCATCTTGTCCTTGTCGGCAAGCGACTCCTTCAGCACCACATCGTACTGGTACCGGTAGGCATCGCGCAACTGATTGATGGACAGAAGAATGGCCTTACGCATATCCTGAATCTGGTTCGACAGGGCCACTATGCGGGGGTTAGTCTCGGAAGCGCCGAGCATCAGCCTGCGCATCTCGATCACGACGTTGTTGTACTCGTTGATGGTCGATGTCAGCCCCTGGTCCTCGATACCGATATTCGCCGGAAGGAGGCTGTACTCGTTCCCCTCTTCAGAAAGGTATTCCCCGATCATATCGAGGAACTGAAGCTGGATTTCCAGCTGCGTCAGTCTGGCGTCGTACTCGGAACCTTTCTTTATTATGGTCTCCGACTGAAGCATGAAATCGACTAAAGACTTGTCCGTCTTGTAGTTGCGCACCTCGGTCTCTATGTCGCCGAGCTGGGTTTCGAGACTTGCCAGACGGTCGTCTATGAATGCCAGGGTGTTGGATGTCGAAAGCGAAAGAAAACTCTTGGTGTCCCTGTTGTATTTGTCGATGAGACTGTTCAGGATATCGTCGGCCCGAGAAGGGATATTGTCCTGGATGGACAGGGATATGACGCTCGAGCGCTCCTTGTAATCGGTAGTCCCGGCTGAAAGGATGCCGGAATAATACTTCGCCATCTTCTTGGGAGAAACATGGCTTACCGTATATTTGCCGGGCTCGAGGGATTTGGAATATGCGGTCTTGGAGATGACAGCCACATTGTTGTCCGGAAGGTTTATCGCATCCCCGAACCTGAAAGTCCGCCCCTTGAATTCCTTCCTGACGGGATGCTTCGCTTCTTCGGGATTCGAAACGAAAGTGAGTTTCCTGACGGTATATGACGTCGTATCCGCGTTGACCTCGAATTCGATGGACACGGCCGGATACCTGTTCCTTTCACTTCCGGAAATCAGGCTGAAAGCCACCGGCGCCGTCCTGTACATCTCCCGTGTGCTCAGCAGGCCCGTCTTGTGATAGACCCTGACATTCAAGGCCAGCTCCTCGACAACGTCCTGCATCAGAGGCCGTGATTTCAGAATATAGATCTCATTCTGGACAAGACCGTTGGCCCTCATACCGGTAATATCCGACAGTATCTGCATCTCCGCTCCCATACCTCCTGTCATCCTGTCGTTTGCGATGAGTACCGTTGCCGAACGGGTGTATTTGGGGGTAGTGACCCTGAGATACAGATAGCCCATGCACATCAGCACGAACACGGACAGTATAATCCAGTATTTCAAATCCCAAAGGACGTCTACGATATATCTGAGATCGATCGAATCCTCCTGTCTTGCCCTTGGATCCGTATTGTTTACGGTATTGTTTTCCATAATGGTTATCTGGTAAATGCGATTATGACTGAAACGACCGACATGAATGTGGTGATACCGGACAGGATAACGCTCCACAAGGAGGTCGAAGTCGCGGTGGCTACCCTCGTCGGACTGGCCGGTACATACAGAACGTCGTTCTGCTGGAGATAGAAATAGGGCGAACTGAGGATGTCGCTCGTTTTCAGATCTATCTTGATGTGCGTATTCAGACCGTTGTCATCGCGTATGAGTATGATTCCGTCCCTGCGTGCGGTCAGGTTAAGGTCGCCTGCCATACCCAGGGCCTGAAGGATGGTGATCCGTTCGGAAGTGACATTGTATGTCCCCGGATTCTTGACCTCGCCCAGCACGGTGACCTTGAAATTCGAAAAGGAGACGTACACTACCGGATCCTTGACCTCCTTCCTTAGGTTTTTGGTGAGATATTCGACCAGATCCTGCCGCGTCATGCCCAAGACGTTTATGTGGCCGAGAACGGGAAAGTCTATATAGCCGTCCTTGTCGACATGGTATTCCAGGGTAGCGTTTTCAGGAGATGTGGAACCGTAGGTTGTCACCTCCCCGAGAGTAAGGTTGTAGGGCTGCACCACGAGTTTGTCCGGGCCAGAAACGACTATCTTTAGAATGTCGTCCCTCTTGATGACAGGCTCGTAATTGGTGACGATCCTGTCTATTTCAGCCGTATCGATATCCTGAAAATAAAGAATCTGCTTCGATGTAGTACAACCGGCGGAAATGGCCGTCACCAAGACAGCGGCTGCCGCCAATCTGGCAATATTGAATTTCACGATAATAGCCGTTAATGTTCACATTAGGTTCAAATTGCAAAAATAATCAAATCGGCCGAATATGCAAAAACCTTTGCCTGTCCGGCCGATATTATCTCAATAGGTCTTGACTTCCAGTTTCGAATAGGCCCTGTTGACCTTGTCCAGTGCGTTGGCCACGGTGTCCGCCGTAGCAAGCAGGACTCCGAGACGCCGGTGCCCGGATATCTCCGGCTTGCCGAATATCCGCATCTGCACCCCCGGTTCGGAAAGGACTTCCTCCAGGTTGCGGAATTCGTATTCGCGCGTATTGCCCTCGACCACAATGGCTTTCGAAGCCGAAGGCCCGTAAAATCTCACTTCCGGAACCGGAAGGCCGAGTACGGCACGGGCATGAAGGGCGAATTCGGACATATCCTGCGAAATCATGGTCACCATTCCCGTATCATGAGGCCGCGGGGAAACCTCGCTGAAAATGACGTCCTCCCCCTTTATGAAGAGTTCCACTCCGAAAATGCCGTAGCCTCCGAGTGCATCGGTAATCTTCCTTGCTATATCCTGGGCCTTGGCGACGGCGGCCTCGGGCATAGGCTGCGGCTGCCAGGATTCACGATAGTCCCCGTCGACCTGATGATGGCCGACAGGTTTCAGAAATGTCGTTCCGGCACAATGCCTTACGGTCAGCAGGGTAATCTCGTAGTCGAAATCCACAAACCCCTCCACAATCACTCTTCCGCTGCCTGCACGGCCTCCCTCCTGGGAAATGTGCCAGGCCCTGTCGATATCCTCTACAGTGCGTATGACGCTCTGGCCATGCCCGGAAGAACTCATAACCGGCTTCACCACGCAAGGGATGCCGACTTCTCCGACAGCCTTTCCGAACTCCTCACGGTTGTCGGCAAAGCGGTATTTCGACGTAGGCAGGCCGAGAGTCTCCGCCGCCAGGCGCCTGATGCCTTCCCTGTTCATAGTCAGGAAAGCCGCGTTGGCGGTAGGTATCACGTTATAGCCCTCCTTCTCCAGCTGGACAAGGGTATCTGTGGCTATGGCCTCCACCTCCGGGATGATTATGTCCGGATTTTCCTGCTCGATGATCTCACGCAGGGCCATGCCGTCGAGCATCGATATGACATGAAAAGAGTTGGCCACCTGCATGGCAGGGGCATTTTCGTATTTGTCCACGGCCACCACTTCGACGCCGTAACGCTGCAACTCGATAGCTACTTCCTTGCCCAGTTCTCCGGACCCGCACAAAAGGGCCTTTTTCCCGAATTTCGTAAAGGTTGTCCCGATATTAGCCATAACCGTATGAATATTTAAGTGCACCCTACGGTGCAATGTCGTTGTCCTGAAATTATTCCCCGTATCTTTTCAATATGTCGCCGTATGCGTCGATGCGCCTGTCCCGGAAAAACGGCCAGCCGCGGCGGACATACTCCGTCCTGTCGAGGTCGATGCCGGCGACCTTGCAGTCATCCTCATCGTCGAACCACGTGATGATCTCGCCCTGAGGCCCGGTCGCGAATGACGAACCCCAGAATTCAAGCCCCGGGGTATTCCCGGACGGGTCAACCTCGTGTCCTGTCCTGTTTACCGTGATGACAGGAAGGCCGTTGGCCACTGCATGCCCTCTCTGGACAAGTTTCCAGGCTTCGCACTGCAGGGCCTGTTCCGAAGGGGAATCGGTGGCGACTCCTCCGATGGCGGTAGGATAGATAAGCATCTGCGCCCCGTTTAGAGCCATAATACGCGCTGCTTCAGGGTACCATTGATCCCAGCAGACCAATACGCCGAGTTTCCCGACCGATGTCGCTATCGGCCTGAACCCGAGGTCTCCCGGAGTAAAGTAGAATTTTTCGTAATAGCCGGGGTCGTCAGGGATGTGCATCTTGCGGTACTTTCCAGCAATGCTCCCGTCTTTCTCGATGACCACGGCAGTGTTGTGGTAGATCCCGGGAGCGCGTCTTTCGAAAAGAGAAAGGACGAGCACTATCCCGAGTTCTTTGGCCAAAGCCCCGAAAGTGTCGGTAGACGGCCCCGGAACCGGCTCTGCAAGATCGCAGAGAGCGGCATTCTCGTGCTGGCAGAAATACACGGAGTTGTGCAGTTCCGGCAGGACGACAAGCCTGGCGCCCATTTCCGCACACTGGCGAACCCTGCGCGTCAGATTTTCGATATTGGCCTGTATGTCAGTCGTGCAGCTTGTCTGCACCATTCCCACTTCCAGTAAATTCATATTCCTGTATTTTATGTTTTTACCTGCAATTGTGTCAGAGCGCCCCGTGCCGCTTTACTCTGTCCTCAAGTATCCTTCCGGGAACTGCATCGTGATGCAGTGCAGAGAACCATGGCCGGAAAGCAGAGGCCTGCAGTCAATCACCCTCACCTCCCTGTCCGGAAAAGCCTTCTGCAGCTGCGCCTTCGCAATCCCGTCGGTCGCCGCCCCCGCCCCGGGCACCAGTACAGCCCCGTTCAATATCAGGAAATTCGCATAGGTGGCCGGCAGCCTGTAGTCATCCAAGTAAAGCGGTTCAGGCAAAGGCAGAGGAATCAGCCGGTACGGCCTGCCGTCTTTTGTCCTGAAAGTTCCGAGCTGCCTTTCCATCCTCGAAAGCTCCTCATAGTTCGGATCGTCAGGATCGGTACACTGCGTATATGCTATCGTATCCGGAGAGCAGAACCTCGCCAGTATGTCCACATGGCTGTCGGTGTCGTCTCCGATAACGGCTCCATAGTCGAGCCACAGCACCCGGTCCAGTCCGAAGGCGCTTTTCAGTTCGCCCTCTATCTCCTCACGGGTCAGATATTCGTTCCTGTTTACCGAGCACAGGCATTCCGTAGTAGTCAGCAGAGTCCCGCAGCCGTCCGTATCGATGCTTCCGCCCTCGAGGACGAAAGGGCGCATGTCCACACCCATCACATCGGGCCGGAACGCTCCACTGTCGAAGATGTTGCGGGTGATGCGGTTGTCGAGATTCGCGGCGAATTTCAGCCCCCAGCCGTTGAACACGAAATCATAGAGATACTTTTCCCCCTCGTCCCCGAAGACCGCTATCCCGCCGTGATCCCTTGCCCAGGTGTCGTTCAGAGGAGTCCGGTAAAAGAAAATCCGGCTGAAATCGGGTTCCAGACCTTTTTCAGCGGAAATTCTCTCCATGTCGGCCCTCGCCTCGGCGATGTCCCTGCAGGCCACCATAAGAGGCTCATACCTTATTATGTTACAGGCAATCTCCACATAGCACTCCAGCACCTTCTCCAACTGATACCACTCGGTATCGGCGTGCGGCCAGGTCAGCTGCACCCCGCTCTGTTTTTCCCATTCCGCCGGCAATCTCATAAGCCTCTGTCCCTATAAAAACTTAACGATTTTCAACATCTACGCATCCGTCCTTCTCCATTCTTCCATTCTTCCATCTTCCGACTCTTCCATCTTTCCGTTCTTCAGCACCATTTCCCCTCCTTCCGCACCTCCCTTTCATAACCTCGCCGGCGTGCGGAAACGGGCGAAGTGCAAGGCCGCCAAGGGTGAGGGCGCCGGGAGTTTACTCCCGTAAATGACCGACCCCGAACCCCGCCGGCAACGCCGCAATTTGCCCGTTTCCACACGCCGGGTTGAAAGTTTTACGTCCAAAACATAGGTAAGCATTTCGCGGACGCCCCACAAAGATAGAAATTTCTCCCGAACGCCATCCGCATTTTCGAACTTTTTTCCCGGCGTGTTTCTGCGTTTTCCTGCAGCGTGCGGAAATCAGTCGAGGAGATCCCTGCCCTCCACTATGACTTTGAGATAGATTTTTTCGGCTATGTAAAAATCGAGGGGCGTATCGATGTCGACAGCCTCGATGCCAGAGGTGGTAACGAAAACCGGATTGTCGCCTATGATATTGCGGTTTTTGATTAGGGATTCCCGTCTGACGAGGGTAAATCCGAAATTCAATGCCTTGATATCCGGAAGGTTCTGGCTGTTGGGGGCATTCTGCTTGTCGTAGTTGAGCGGTTTTCCGTCGAGCCAGAGGAATTCCTTGACATCCGAAACGGTGGATACGCAGTCGCAGCCTTCGGACATCTTCTCTTCGAAAAGAGCCTTGCATTTTTTCATGGTCTCGACGGTCACGAAAGGAGAAGTGACAGGACAGTAGCAGAAGACATCGCAGTCCGTCACGATGCCGAGATGCTGGAAAAACTCGCTGCCGGAGCAGGCTGACGACGCATAATACGGCTCCCTCCTGTGCCAGGAGACCCCATTCGCCTTAGCTATTTCCATGGCTTCCTCGGAGTCCGTGTTGACTATGATATCGTCGAAAATCCCAGCTTCCTTAAGCGTCTTTATCTTGTTCTCGAGCAAGGTCGTGTCGCCGAACGGCCTGATATTCTTGTTCTGTACCCTTTGCGAACCTTTTCTTATCGGAATTACCGCCTTTATTACCATAATATTAAAACTTAAATATCAAAAAACGTTGCCCGGCAGGGCAATAAAAACTGAAAAATCCTATCTTTGCAAAGATATGAAAAAGCCGGAAGCTGAACAAATGTATTTGCCATGCCGCGACGGCATCATATCGAAGTCAAACATAAAACAAAATCCAGGACTATGTCAAGAAAATTAACTGTAGGCATAACTCAGGGCGACAGCAACGGTATCGGCTATGAAGTCATCATAAAGGCTCTCGCGGACGAAAGGATGCTCGAATTCTGCACTCCGGTCATCTACGGGTCGTCGAAAATTTTCGGATTCTACAAAAAGACCGTCCACAACATCGGACAGATAAACACCAACGTGATTTCCGAGGCCAGAGAGGCGCACCCGAAAAGGATAAACATACTCAACTGTCTTCCGGACAATGTGTCCGTGGAGCCGGGTCTCTCCACTCCGGACTCGGCAAAAGCGGCAATAGCTTCGCTCGAAAAAGGAGTCGAAGACCTGAAAAAGGGCAATATCGACGTACTGGTGACGGCCCCCATAAACAAAAGGGCTATGAACAACGAGGGCTTTGCATATACGGGACACACCGAATACCTGAAGAAAGCCTTCGATGCCGATGACGTGACTATGATAATGGTTTCCGAGCAGCTGAAGGTAGGCATCGTGACCACTCATATTCCGCTGAAGGACGTGCCGGGCTCTCTCTCTGTGGACAAGATACTGCACAAGCTGAGGGAAATGAAGAAGTCTCTCGAAAGGGATTTCGGCATCGGGACGCCGAAAATAGCCGTGCTCGGACTGAATCCCCACTGCGGGGACGGAGGGCTGCTCGGAGACGAGGAACAGTCGGTAATCCTGCCGGCGATAAATGCCGCCAATGACGAAGGGATACTCGCTTTCGGGCCTTATTCTGCCGACGGATTCTTCGGACTGGGAAACTACGGCAAGTTCGATGCGATTCTCGCCATGTACCATGACCAGGGCCTGGCACCGTTCAAGGCGCTGGCTTTTGAAAACGGGGTGAACTATACGGCAGGACTGCCTGCAGTCAGGACTTCTCCGGACCACGGAACGGCATACGAAAAGGCCGGCAAGGATGTGGCCGACCCGAGGTCTATGATTTCGGCAATATATGCTGCCATAGACATTTACAACAACAGGAAGGCATACGACGAACTCCAGGCAGGCAGAATGACCGTCACCGTCCCCGATATGTCGGTCAAGCCCAAAGGCGGTAAAATCATAGAGTAAGAGGATGGAAGCGAACAGACCGCCCATCTATCTGTACACGGACGGGGCTTCGAGCGGGAATCCGGGCCCTGGAGGCTACGGGATAGTCCTGAAATGCGGCGGAAGGGAAAAGGAAATGTCTGGAGGATATGCCCTGACGACCAACAACAGGATGGAACTGATGGCTGTCATCGTCGGCCTGGAATCCATAAAATGGAATAATGCAGAAGTCCGTGTCGTAAGCGACTCGTCGTACGTGGTGAAGTCCGTCAAGGAAGGCTGGGTCTTCAACTGGGAAAAGAAGGGGTTCGCAAAGGCGAAAAATGCCGACCTGTGGATGCGTTTCCTCCGGATCTACCGCCGGCACAGGGTGGGTTTCCAGTGGATAAAGGGGCACGCAGGGCATCCTGAAAACGAAAGATGCGATGCTCTGGCAGTTGCGGCAGGCGCAGGAGCTGCGGCAGCTGGCAGGAAACTGCCGGATGACACCGGATATTTAGCGGGCCTGTCGGGAAATGCGGCGCTGATTCCCGGCGTATGACCGCCGAAGTTACCGCATAATATCAGGGGATAAGCGCCCCGACAATAAGATACAATGGAAAAAAACGCTCTTGAAACCGACATACAGTTTCTGCCCGGTGTCGGGCCGAAAAGGGCGCTATTGCTCCGGAAAGAGCTGAATGTCGGGACTGTCGGCGACCTTATAAAAATCTACCCTTTCCGCTATATCGACAAAAGCCGCATAATTCCCATAAATGCGGCCACCCCCGACATGGCATACGTCCAGATCAGGGCTAAAGTGGAGGAAGTCAGCCTGTTCGGGGCCAAGGGAAGCATTGCGGCCGAAGATGTGCGGTTCAACACGGTCAAGCGGATGAGCGTCAAGGTGACTGACGGAACGGGGTACATGGAAATAGTGTTCTTCAAGGGGATAAAGTGGATGTATTCCAAACTGAAGGCCGGCGGCGAGTTCATCTTTTTCGGCAAACCGTCCATTTTCAACGGACGTCTGAATATGGTGCATCCCGAAGTGGACAGCGCCGGGGCTTCCGAAAAGGAAAAGGATCCGGTAATGCAGAACGCCACTATGTCCGGAGTATATCCGGGTACGGAAAAACTCAGAAACGGCGGAATCACCGGAAAGACTATGGCAAGGCTGATGGAAAGCGCCCTGAAAATGGCATTGCCGGAGATGAAGGAGACACTGCCGCAGCACCTGCTTGTGGAAAAGGGTCTTGTACCGATACACTTTGCAGTCCGGAACATACATTTCCCCCGGGATATCACCGCTCTTGAAAAATCGAAATACAGGCTGAAATTCGAAGAACTTTTCTATCTGCAGCTGTCGCTCCTGAAACAGAAATATGTCAGATGCAGGGGCGAAAACGGAATCAGGATGCCCAAGGTCGGCGATGCGTTCAATATCTGCTACGGTTCCCTGCCGTTCGACCTGACCGGTGCCCAGAAGCGTGTGATTACCGAAATAAGGGATGACATGAAGAGCGGGCACCAGATGAACCGGCTGCTGCAGGGGGACGTGGGCAGCGGCAAAACAATGGTGGCCGTACTTACGGCACTGATTGCCACAGGAAACGGATATCAGGCCTGTATTATGGCGCCGACTGAGGTGCTTGCACAACAGCATTTCAAGAATATATCCAGGTATCTGAAAAATACGGGAGTGAAGACGGCCCTGCTGACCGGAAGTTCCAGGACTGCAGAACGGAGGGAGATACATGCAGGGTTAGAGGACGGTTCGATCGGGATTATTGTCGGGACGCACGCCCTGTTCGAGGACAACGTGGTTTTCAAAAACCTCGGCCTCGCCATTATAGACGAGCAGCACCGTTTCGGAGTCGAGCAGAGAGCGAAACTCTGGAGAAAATCCTCCTGCGGACTTGCCCCGCACGTTCTGGTTATGACAGCGACACCGATTCCGAGGACCTTGGCAATGACACTGTACGGAGACCTGGACGTGTCGGTAATAGACGAACTGCCTCCGGGCAGGAAGCCCATACAGACGATGTCGGCGACGGAAAGCAGAAGACCGGCGCTTTTCAAGTTCCTGAAAGACCAGATAGCTCTCGGCAGGCAGGTATTCATCGTCTATCCCCTTATTTTCGAGAGCGAAAAGATGGATTATAAAAACCTTGAAACCGGGTATGAACAGATAGTAAAGGCTTTCCCGTTCCCTCCGTACAGGACCGCGATAGTGCACGGGAAGCAGTCCAACGAGGAAAAAAAGTTCAATATGGACGCTTTTGCTGCCGGAAGGGCGGACATCCTGGTGGCGACATCCGTAATCGAAGTGGGGGTAGATGTGCCCAATGCGTCCGTAATGGTCATCGAAAGCGCTGAAAGGTTCGGCCTGAGCCAGCTGCACCAGCTGCGCGGACGGGTGGGCCGCGGATCCGAGAAGTCTTACTGCATCCTGATGACAGGGCACAGGCTCAGCAAGGAATCCAGACACCGCATAGAACTGATGTGCGCTACCGAAAACGGATTCGAGCTTGCTGAAGAGGATATGAAGATGCGGGGCCCCGGAGACCTGGAGGGGACACAGCAGAGCGGGCTCCCGATAGAGTTGAATATTGCATCGCTGGCAAAGGACGGACTGCTACTCAATGATGCGAGGCAGTGCGCGGAAAGGGTGCTGGAGGAGGATCCAAAGTTGGTGTTGGGAAAGAACAGGATATTGGCGGAGGAGGTGGGGAAGGAAAAATACAATAATACTTGCAACTATAGCAAAATCAGTTAGGGAGGGGCTTGATAACGGGCAGATTGCGGCGTTGCGGCGGGTTCCGGCTCGGTCATTTACGGAAGTAAACTCCCTTCGCCGTCGCCCTTGCGGCCTTGCACTCTACCCGTTCTGAAGCCCCTCGGGCTGACGCACATGAATAGGGCGGCAAAAAATGAGGACGGTAATAAAGGCTCATCGGGCTGCGCACGTGAAAAGGACGACAAAAATGAGGATGAAATAATAAAGGCTTGCAGGGCTGACGCACGTGAAAAGGACGGCAAAGACGGGGATGACGACAATAAAGGCTTGCAGGGCTGACGCACGTGAAAAG
>CASFLY010000082.1 GCA_949295645.1 uncultured Bacteroidales bacterium
AACTGGCGGATTTCCTTTCCGACCCCGTATTCGACCTGCGCCCGGAAAAGCTCGGCGTCGAAGATTTCATTGCCCTGACAAAGCGGTTCTAACCCGCAGGAAACACACTTCTGCAAAGCGTATTTTCGCCGATTTTTCACTTCTGCAAAAAGTGCCAGTCACACAAAAAAGCACTTTTACAAAAGTGTTTTCTATAAATCCGAAAAGAACCTTCAAATGGAATAATGTCTCCGATTACTTATTATTTTTACGGAAAATAAGAAGTTGTTTTGACAAAACAGCTTCTAAATAAAGGACAATATGGACTTTCAGGAATTGGTACAGAAACGTCAGAGTACGAGGAAATATCTGACGGACAGCGTGGATAAAGGGCTGATAGAAAAGTGTCTGGAAGCGGCGAGACTGGCGCCTTCGGCCTGCAATTCGCAGCCATGGCATTTCATCGTCGTGGATGACAAGGACAAGATAAGGACTATGGGAGAAGCTGCGGCCGGACTCGGGATGAACGGGTTTGCAGCCGGAGTGCCGGTCATCGTGGCTGTCGTGCTCGAAAAGATGAATTTTACTGCAAAAGTGGGCAGTATGCTGAAAAACAAGGACTACTGTATGCTCGATCTCGGCATCGCCGTGGAACATTTCTGCCTGCAGGCCGCTGAAGACGGTCTCGGCACATGCATCCTCGGCTGGTTCGACGAAAAGAAAGTCGCCAGGCTGCTCGGTGTACCGAAAGGCAAACGAATTCCGCTTCTGATAACCGTGGGCTATCCGGACTGCGACATCCGCAAAAAAGCCAGGAAACCGATGGGGGAAATCGCTTCCTGGAACAGCTACAAATAAACCATCGGCCAAGACAGGGACGCGGCCGAAAAGCCGGACCCGCCTCGCCCCCTTTTGCTCACTCTCGAATATCCACAGGCATTCTCGCAAACCGTTCGCGACATCTTGCCCACCCGCATATTTCAGCAGTGCGACGCAAATCTTGTCTCCGACAGTTCGACGTACTTCGTTCCCGGACGTCCGTAATTGGCATAAGGATGGATCGAAATGCCGCCGCGTGGAGTAAAGAGTCCGGTGACTTCTATGTATTTGGGATCCATCAGCCTGATCAGATCCTTCATTATGATATTGACACAGTCTTCATGGAAATCCCCATGATTGCGGAAACTGAAAAGATAGAGTTTCAGACTTTTGCTTTCCACCATTCTTTCATCAGGAATATAACTGATGACTATTTCGGCAAAATCCGGCTGTCCGGTGATCGGACACAAAGACGTAAATTCCGGGCAGTTGAACTTTACCCAGTAATCGTAGTCCCGGTGCTTGTTTTCAAAGGTTTCAAGCACTTCAGGAGCATAGTCCGACCTGTACTCCGTCTTCCTTCCGAGAACCCGCAGATGATCGTTTTCCCTGTTCATATCCAAATTCATAAAAATCTGTCATTTATCCGACATTTCGCCTCCTGTCATATTCCGGAGACCGTAAGGAGTATGCTTTCCCTGTCCGACAGGTATTTTTTCAACCCATTGTTGCGCAGGAGGCACGAAGGACAATGTCCGCAGCCCTCCCCGGGAATGCCATTATAGCAAGTGACCGTGCTGTTCCGGACAATGTCGAAAACACCGAGCCTGTCGGCCAGTGCCCAAGTCTGTGCCTTGTCGAGCCACATCAACGGCGTGTGTATGACAAACTGTTCATCCATTGCCAGATTCAATGTGACATTCAGAGACCGGATGAACGAATCACGGCAGTCGGGATAACCGCTGAAATCCGTCTGCGACACCCCGGTAACAAGGTCGTGAATTCCCGCTTCGCGTGCATAGACAGCAGCAATGCTTAGAAAAAACAAATTGCGGCCCGGTACGAATGTGTTCGGGCAGCCGGTTTCCGGTTTTTCCGAATCCATTACGACCGTAGTGTCGGTCAGTGAATTTTTCCCTATAGCTGTTATCGGAGTTATGTCAACCGTATGGAAGTCCACCCCTGCCATTTCCGCGATTTTCCGTGCCGCGTCTATTTCGATACTGTGTTTCTGGCCGTATGAAAAAGTAATGGTACGGACTTTTTCAAAATGTCTCAATGCCCAGAACAGGCAGGTCGTGGAATCCTGTCCGCCGCTAAAAACGACCAACGCTTTGTCACCTCTTTTCATATATCAAAGATTCTGAACGGGTTGTAAGAAATTCTATCGTCAAACGTATCGGTATTTTCGATTTTTTTCAGCCGTCGCACCACAAGATTGGTGACCGGCAGGATAATGATTTCATAGAAAGTCTTCAGAACAATCTGCATAACCATCATAGCCAGCATTTCCTTTGCCGCAAGGCCGTAAAACGCTATCGGGAAAAAGATCAGAGAGTCGACCGCCTCTCCGCCGACAGAGGACACTATCGCCCTGACTGAAAACCGTTTGCCCCGAGACGCCACTTTCATTCTGCTCATTATCCACGCGTTGACGGTGGAGCCGCAGAGAAAGGCCAGCATAGAAGCGACCGTGATGCGTGGAGCCATAGCAAAGACGTAGTCGAAATGAGAGCCGCCGTCCCAGAAAGGAGCGGCCGGCAATATCCTGATGATCTGGGCTATGGCTATGATGAAGAAATTCATTACAAAGCCCGTCCATATCACGAGCCTGGCCTTGCGGTAGCCGTAGACTTCGACCAGACAGTCATTTATGATATAGGATACTGGGAAAATGATGACGCTTCCAGTCAATGCTATGTCCCCTGCCGTAAAAATTTTGACCCCGAACAGGTTCGATGCTATCAGGCATACGTTGAACACGATTGCCAACAGCATAAAAGACACGGACAGCGTACGGCTGTCTCCGACATTTTGTTCCATGTTTCTTGTTTTTTATATACGGGTGGTTATCAAGCACACCCGGCTTCCGGCCATCGAATGCCGGAAAACACCTGCAAAAATACGCAAGTTTTTCATTTTTCGTAAAAATAACGTACACCATATAAGATATTTTAATATGTTTGTATTAACAAATCTGTTAAACACTAAAGTTAAAACAGCCCGATAAATGGAATCAGCCATACACAGCTCCGACGGCCCGGGGAAGGCCGGAGCCAAGGAAAAACCAATGAAAGAAAAGCCGCAGCACGAAAAACCGGGTGCGGAAAAGCGGCGAAAAGAAAAGCCCCTGCCGCAAAACACCGAACAGGCGATAATGGATGCGGCGGAAGAACTGTTTCTGGACAAGGGATACAAGGCGGCGACCACAACGATGATTGCCCGGAAAGCCGGAGTCACGCACGCCATGCTGCACTATTATTTCCGGACCAAGGAACACATCTTTATGAAAGTCCTGGAAAAGACCCTTGCCGAACTGGTCCAGTCGTTCCGGCCGGTGATGAACCGGGACGAACCGTTCCGGGAAACTCTCGAAAAGGGCATTGCCACCCACTTCGACTTTCTGTCGAGACATCCGCGGCTTGTGCCTTTCCTCTACGACACTGTCCTGCACAGCCCTGAACTGGTAGAGCGCGTGAAAGAAAAATTTTTCCCGACGGTGCAGGAAATCCTCTCCTTTCACATCTCGATGATACGGAAAGAAATGGACAAAGGCACAATCCGCAGCACAGACCCGAAGCAGATTCTTTTAGACATCGCCACGCTCAACATCTCGACCTTCCTGATGCTCCCCGTGACAGAGCGGTTTGCCGGCAGCGCTACCCTGAAAGAAATGTTGGACGGCAGAAAAAATGAAATCATAGAACTTATCGGATACAGACTATACGGAGAAACAAGATGAAAAGGATTTTTCGTAATATCATTGCCGTACTGCCGGTTTTCATCCTGTGTTTGAAGCCGGCTGCAGCACAGGTCACCATTGACCAATGTCTGAAGATGGCCAGGGAAAACTATCCTCAGATCAGACAGTTGGGTCTCATCGATGAAGCCGCGCAATACGACATTGCCGGCACGGCGAAATCCTGGCTGCCGCATTTCAGCATTTCCGGCAAGGCGGCATATCAGTCGGACGTGGTGGAAATGCCTTTCGACATCCCCGGATTCACTTTCGACCTCCCTCATGACCAATACTCCCTCGTCGGAGAGATCAGCCAGACCATCTGGGACGGAGGCACGGCCGGAAGCCAGAAAAAAGTCACCGCCTCCGGAGCCTTGGTCCAGAAAGGGCAGGTGGAAGTCTCCCTCTACGCCCTCAACCAGCGGGTGGAACAGATCTACCTCGGAATCCTGCTTATCGACGGCCAGTTAGAACAAAATTCTATACTCGCAGGCAGTCTGGAACGGAATGCCGGTCATGCGCAGGCCTGCATCGACAACGGCACGGCCTACAGATCCGACCTCGAAATGATCGAAGTGAACATCCTGAACTGCGAGCAGCAGCGCCAGGAGCTTCTGAAAGACCGGGAAGCCTACATAGCCATGCTTGAAAAGCTCACGGGGGCACAGTTCGGCGGACAGGAATTCACCGTTCCGGACATCGACAGCGAAGGGCTCGTCCCGGAAACCGTCACGCGGCCGGAACTCGGGCTTTACGACGCGCAGATAATGCAGCAGGATGCCCTGAAACAGCAGCTGAACTCGAAAATATCCCCTAAATTCAGCCTCTCTCTGCAGGGCGGAGTCGGGCGTCCGGGCCTCAACATCCTTAAAAACACGTTCCAGCCCTACTGGACGGCAGGAATAAAGATGTCCTGGGACATCGGGGCTCTCTACACCAGGCGGGATGAAAAGAGGAAAATCGATGCCCAGACCAGAAAAATCGAGTCGGACAGGGAGACTTTCCTTTTCAATACGGACATCGACGTGATGCAGATGAAAAGCGAAATCGCCAAGGCTGAGGATCTGCTGGAAAAGGACAGGAAAATCATCTTGCTCCGGGAGTCGATACGTTCGGCCGGCGAAGAGCAGTACCGAAACGGAGTCATCACGATGACGGATCTGATGTCGCGGATAGACGACGAATACGACGCGAAAGTGGCCGAATCCATCCATAAGATACAGCTGCTGATGGCGATATACAATCTCAAAAACTGTATGGGATATTGACGATGACGGCAACAACCGGACTTTCCCGATGCAGACATTACGCCTGGTCCGAAATGACATTATAAAATACAGTATATATGAACAAGATAATGATTTACGCCGTGCTCGGCACGGCAATACCTGCGTGTTTCGCGGGATGCGGGCTGAAAGAGCCCGACTTCGATGCCTGCGGGCAGATCTATGCGACGGAAGTGACAGTTTCGGCTGAAAACAGCGGCAGGATAGTCAGACTCGACATCGAAGAAGGGGACAGGCTGACGGCAGGCCAATGCTACGGGAACATCGACTCCGTCCAGACCTGGCTTAAAAAAGAAGAACTTGTAAGAAGACGGGCCAGCGCACAGGTAAAAACCGTCGACATAGAATGCCAGACTCTGGCGCAATACGCCAAATTGGAAAATCTCAAAACCGAGCTGAACCGCGCCGAGGCCCTGCTTGCAAAAGACGCCGGAACGCAGAAACAGGTGGATGACCTGGAGTCCGAAATCGCTGTCCTGAAAGGCCAGATCGCCGCAGCCGAACAGAACTACAGGCAGAACAACGAAAGTATCGGATGCGAAATCCGCACTATCGACGTGCAGATAGCCCAGACCGAGGATATGCTGGAAAAATGCAGGATCACGGCCCCGATTTCAGGCACCGTGATAGAAAAATACATCGAGAAAGGCGAAAATGTCACCTCCGGAAGGCAGCTTTTCAAGCTTGCCGATATGGAAAACCTCTATGTAAGAGCGTATTTTTCCTCGGCCCGGCTGTCAGGACTGCATGTCGGTGAAAAGGTCACGGTGATTCCGGACGACGGAAGCCCGGAGCCGCAGAGCTATGAAGGCACTGTAGAGTGGATCTCCAACGAGGCCGAATTCACTCCGAAAAACATCCAGACACGGGACGAGCGGGCCGACCTGGTGTACGCGGTAAAAATAGCCGTCCGGAACGACGGCAGGCTCCGCCTCGGAATGTACGCCTACATCATAGCCGGAAAATAACCTGCCCGGAACAACAAAATCCGTCGAACCAACGTTAATTTTAACGTGAGTTCGACGAATTTCAATTTATTGAAAGTCATCGAACTACCATTGAAGGAGCAGAACGAAGTTCTGCGACGAGCCCCCAGCGAGGGGGCGAATGGGGGTGGCGCCCCTTGAAAAGGGGCTGTCGCTATTGCGACTGGGGTTTAAGACAACCTGGATTTCGAAGAAATCCGTAACGACGGTTCGACGGATTACCCTGGTCCGGAACAACAAAATCCGTCGAACCGACGTTAATTTTATGTACTCGATCGAAATAGAAAACATATCCAAGAGCTACGGCGACGTCCGCGCCCTGAAAGACATCTCCCTGCAGGTAGATGCCGGAGAAATCTTCGGTCTGATAGGTCCTGACGGAGCCGGCAAGACGACCCTGTTCAGGATAATGACCACGCTAATGCTGGCTGATTCCGGCTCCGGCAGAGTCTGCGGCCTCGACATAGTCCGGGATTTTGCAAAACTGCGCAGGATTATCGGATACATGCCCGGCAGATTCTCCCTCTACCAGGATCTCAGCGTCAGGGAAAACCTCGACTATTTCGCCACCCTTTTCGGCACTACGGTCAGGGACAACTACGATTCCATCAAAGAGATATACTCCCAGATCGAACCCTTCCGCGACCGCCGTGCAGGCAAGCTTTCCGGAGGAATGAAGCAGAAACTCGCCCTCTGCTGCGCCTTAGTGCACAGGCCCTCCGTGCTCTTCCTCGACGAACCCACCACCGGAGTAGATGCCGTCAGCCGGAAGGATTTCTGGAATATGCTCGGACGCATCAGGGCCTCAGGGGTGACCATCTTCGTTTCGACCCCCTATATGGACGAGGCGGCACTCTGCGACAGGCTGGCCCTGATCCGTGACGGGGCCATCATCGGCACCGGTACTCCGGAGAGCATCATCTCCGGCTTCCCGTACAGGGTCATGGCGGTAAAAGGCGGCAGGATGTACCCGCTCCTGAAAACCTTGAGGAAAACAGAGGGTGTCATCAGCTGTTTTTCTTTCGGGGATGCCCACCACCTGACCTACGACCCTGCCGTCACCGACAGGCAAAAGGTTCTGGCAAGCATCGCGGAAAAAGGATTCGGCGACTGCTCGGCCCGGGACATTCCGCCCTGCATCGAAGACTGCTTTATGATACTTTCATCTGACGGGATCCGGAATCGACGCGAGTCCGATGTTTTCCCCAGTTCCGGACAACACAAGTCCGTCTAACCGATATAAATCACGATGAATGCAATAGAAATACGGAATCTCACGAAAAAATTCGGGAACTTCACCGCTGTGGACAGTATAAGCTTCGATGTCCGCAAAGGGGAGATTTTCGGATTCCTCGGGGCAAACGGGGCCGGTAAGACCACTGCGATGCGGATATTGTGCGGTCTAAGCCGTCCCACAAGCGGAGAAGGGACAGTAGCCGGCTTCGACATCAATACCGAACAGGAAAAAATAAAAAGGAATATCGGATATATGAGTCAGAAATTTTCCCTCTATCCGGATCTTACCGTCAGGGAAAACATCCGCCTTTTCGGAGGAATCTACGGGCTCCGGGACAAAATCATAAGGGAAAAGACGGACACGATGCTCCGGATGCTCGGGATGCAGGCGGAAAAGGACAAATTAGCCGGAGCTCTGCCCTTGGGCTGGAAACAGAAACTCGCATTCAGTATCGCCATTATCCACGAGCCTGGAATCATCTTCCTGGACGAACCCACAGGAGGCGTCGATCCAGAGACCCGCAGGCGCTTCTGGGAAATGATCTACGACGCTGCGGAAAAAGGGATGACGGTCTTCGTGACTACACACTATATGGATGAGGCCGAGTACTGCGACCGGGTTTCGATTATGGTAGACGGCCGAATCGCCGCCATTGACACTCCGGAGAAGCTGAAAGCCGGGTATGGGGCGGAAAATATGGATGAAGTGTTCAGGCTCATCGCCGGAAGAAGCAAAAAGGAAGGTATAATAACGTGAGTTCGACGAATTTCAACTTGTTGAAAATCATCGAACTACCTTTGAAGGAGCAGAACGGAGTTCTGCGACGAGCCCCCGGCGAGGTCGGGAGCGGTTTATGAGAATGTCCGGTGGACATTCGAAAGCGAGCAGCAATGGGGGTGGCGCCCCTTTAATAGTCGGGAACGGTTTACGAGAATGTCCGGTGGACATTCGAGAGTGAGCAGGGTCGCCACAGCGACTGGGGTTTAAGACAATTGGATTTCGAAGAAATCCGTAACGACGGTTCGACGAATTCCCTGGTTCTGAA
>CASFLY010000083.1 GCA_949295645.1 uncultured Bacteroidales bacterium
ACAAACATCGAAGTTTTATCGTCTAATAGTGAGAAAGTTCTATACTTTGCCGGCTGTATGACGGCTCTGACGCCGGTCATAATGAAAACCACGGAATCGATTCTGGCAAAAGCCGGAACCGACTATGAAGTGATGGACAGGGACGGCGGGCTCTGCTGCGGAAGACCTATGTTTATGGCAGGACGGCTCGACCAGGCCAGGCAGCTTGTCGCCAAAAATACGGAAATCATAATGGGTTCCGGCGCTGACGTGCTCCTCCTCTCCTGCCCTATCTGCTACAGGATTTTCAAGGAGCAGTACGACCTGCCTGGTGTCCGGATAGTCCACCATACGGAATACTTCGACACCCTGATTTCTTCCGGACGCCTTAAAGTCAGGAAAGAAAACACAAGATACGTATTCCATGACCCTTGTGAACTCGGACGAGGATGCGGCATCTACGAGCAGCCGAGAAACGTACTGTCGGCCTCCGGAGAACTGGTCGAGGCTGCCAAAAACAGAAAGGAAAGCATCTGCTGCGGCGGAAGTCTCGGCAGCCTGACCCTGAACTTCGAAAAACGCAAGGCCATGACGGAAAATGCCATAGCCAACCTGACCGCAGCCTCCCCCGACAGGATAGTCACGGCCTGTCCTCTGTGCCTGAACACCTTTGCAAGATATGCCGACAGGTCTGTCGAAGACATCGCTCAGGTACTCGACAGGGATTCTTTCCCGGGAAACGGACAGGCTTCCGGAAAATAACGTAGAACAATTAAACAAACGATATTATGACCTTCAAACCGACTGACTACTCTCTGATGAACTGTGCGGACGGAAGAATTTTCGAAGATTCCGGCTGGACACTGGCGGATCCCGAAAGCAAGACCCCTTCCCTTGTCCGGGCCGTTTATAAGAAAAAGGAATTCGAAATCAGGCATGACCTCGACGGATTCTATAAGTTCGCGAACTGGCTGCCCGTCAAAAGGACTCTGGCCAACTCTTGCGCACCGGTTACCTATAAAAGCAAGGGCCTTGCGGGATATCTCGGACTTGAAAACCTGTACATCACGTTCTCCGGCTACAATCCTGAAATAGGTGCCTTTATGCAGACCTGTTCCTTCAAGGAAACAGAGGCATATTCGGTATGCGCCCGCCTTCCGGAAAATGAAGACCGCATCCTGGTGGTGGCATCTGCGGGAAATACCGCCAGAGCCTTTGCCAAAGTATGCTCGGACAACGGCATCCGCCTGCTCCTGAGCATCCCGGAAGACAACATCGGCGCCCTGTGGTTCTCCAGACCGCTGAATGACTGCGTGAAAATCATAGCCGCACCCCACGGTTCCGACTATTACGATGCCATCGCCCTGAGCGACAAGGTGTGCCTCTCGGAGAAATTCATAGCGGAGGGAGGGGCGAAGAATATCGCCAGACGCGACGGAATGGGTACCACGGTACTTTCTGCCGTCGAGACCATAGGCCGGATTCCGGATTCGTATTTCCAGGCCATAGGCAGCGGCACCGGTACTATCGCAGTCTGGGAAAACAACCTCAGGCTGATAGAAGACGGTCGTTTCGGAACACACAAGATGAAACTCTATCCGTCGCAGAACGCCCCCTTTACCATTATGTACGATTCCTGGAAGGCGGACTCGCGCGAACTCCTGCCGCTTTCTCCGGAGGAGGCAAGGGAGCAGGCATCCATCATAGAGGCCAAGGTGCTTTCGAACAGGAAGCCGCCTTATTCTCTTGCCGGGGGCGTTTTCGACGCATTGAAGGATGCCGGCGGAGATATGTTCAAGATAGACAATGCCGAAATAGATTTCTGGAAGGCCAGATTCTTCGAGACTGAAGGCATAGACATCTATTCAGCCGCTTCCGTTGCGGTGGCAAGCCTGGAGAAGGCTGTCAAGGGCGGTACGGTAAAGCGTGACGAGGTGATAATGCTGAACATCACCGGCGGAGGGGAAAACCTCGCCAGATCGCACGGCAAGATAGTCTGCGCGACTCCGGATCTCGTACTGGACCCGTCGCTGCCTGCAGAGGTAATCATTTCCAAGGTAGAAGAGTTATTCTAATCGGACATAAGGACTATGCTACAGTTTCTACAGACACCGGCTGTCGAGATTGCCGACACGCTGGATTTACAGAAAGCTACCGCGGAACTGGTGGAAAAAATCGCCACCACTCCCGCAGACCAACTGCTTTCCGATTTTGCGGACAAGGCGATAGGCTTCGGGCTGAAGGTGCTTGCCGCCCTTGTCATCTATTTTATAGGAGCGTGGATCATCAGGAAAATCAAGAAGCTCGTACACAACATCTTCATCCGGAGGAATACCGAACATTCCATCGCTTCCTTTGTCGAGAGCCTTGTAAGCATCTCGCTTACTGTTTTCCTTCTTATCTTTACAATCAGCGCCCTCGGCATCAACACCACTTCGATTGCAGCCCTGCTCGCTGCAGGAGGTATGGCGATAGGTATGGCCCTTAGCGGTACGGTACAGAATTTCGCCGGGGGAATCATGCTTCTGGTTTTCAAGCCGTTCAAGGCAGGAGACTATATCGAGGCCCAGGGTTTCAGCGGTACCGTGGCAGACGTTTCCATAGTGAATACCAAACTGACGACTACCGACAACCGCAACATCATCATCCCTAACGGAATCCTGTCGAACGGCACCATCAACAATTATTCACAGAACGTCTACCGCCGCGTAGAATGGCTTGTGGACGTGGAGTACGGCGTATCGTCGGATCAGATGAAGTCCGTCCTCAAGTCGATCCTCGATGACGAGAAAAGGATAGTATATGCCCCTGCCGCACCTGCCGACCCTATGATAGCGCTGAATGCGCTCAGGGACAGCAGCGTGCAGTTCGTCGTAAGGGCATGGGTCAGAAGCGAAGACTACTGGTCTGTTCTATACGATGTGAACGAAGTGATATACAACAGGGTACCTGAGAAAGGGATTCAGTTCCCTTATCCTCAGATCGATGTCCATATCAACAACCGGTGATTTTGTCGGCAAGCAGGGACATGTCGCATTTGGCAGGCGAATAGGCCTGCGGGAACGAAAGGCCGTCGGAAATGAGCTCGAACCCGTTTTTGACGGCCATTTCATTCAGGAGCCTGACACTTGCCCCAGCCCAGGTGAAAGAGCCGAATGCCGCAAAACGGCGGTTCTTTACAAGTCTGGCCGACACCCCGTACATAAAATTCATTACAGGAGGGAAAATGTCATTGTTGTAGGTCGGCGAACCTGCCACCAGCGTGTCGTATTTAAAGACGTCGCGATATGCGTAGGACACGTTTTCTGTACACAGGTTGTGGATGGCGTATTCCACTCCCCTCTTGTCCAGCTCTGCAGCAAGAGCCTTCGCGGCGCGGGCCGTATTGCCGTACATGGAGGCATAGACGATGCAGACACCTTTGTCGCCCTCGTATCTGCTCAGCTTGTCGTAGTATCCGACGACTTCGGGAACAGAGACTTCCCAAACCGGGCCATGGGTGCTGCATATTCTTGAAATCCGTATTCCGGAAAGTTTTTTCAGGGCAGCCTGCACAGTCTGTCCGAATTTTCCGACGATGTTCGAATAGTAGCGCCTCATTTCATCCCTGTACGACGCAAACGTGTTTTCCGCCGCATCGGTGCAACCGTACAGCCTGGCGGCTCCGGCGCTGTCGGAGACACCTCCCTGAAGGGCACCGAAAGTCCCGAATGCGTCTCCGGAAAACAGCGTGCTCTCTTCATTGAAATACGTCACCATCGTTTCCGGCCAGTGCACCATAGGGGTCAGGTAGAAAGTCAGGGTACTCTCCCCGAGACTGATGCTGTCACCGTCCTTTACCACGTGGAGATTGTCCGAAATCCCGTGATAGCCCTTGAGCATCGGGACTGTCTTGGCGTTGCACACTATCCGCACATCGGGCCAGGTTTCGCGTACAAGAGCGACAAGGGAAGAGTGGTCAGGCTCCATGTGATTGACTATCAGATAGTCCACCTTTCTGTCACCCAGCTCCCGGCGGATATTGTCCAGATATTCCTTTGCGAAATCGGCCTCGACAGTATCCACGAGTGCGGTTTTTTCATCCATGACGAGATAGGAATTGTAGCTGACGCCGAACGGCAGAGGCCACATTCCCTCGAAAATGACTTTTTTCAGGTCGTTCACGCCGACATACCGTATTTTTTCAGTTAATTTGCTCATACAGTTTTATATTAAATTGTTCTATCCTTATTCTTAAAAGACGAGGGCCAGGCCGAAGGTCAGTGCACCGAACCAGGCTTCATTGCGTCTGAGCCGTTCGGCCGGCACATAATCTCCGGCATCCGATTCGTAGGCAAGGGGATGCGTGTATGTCTCCTGGAAGCCTGCGAGAAAATCGAGTTTTGCCACCCTGTTCAGGGAAATGCGGTAACCGCCTCCTATCCTGGCTTCCGCCGACAGTTTGGAAGGCTTGTCGAAGTCATTGAAACCGGTACCGGCACTGCAGAAGACGAGCCACCTGTTTTTCGCAGGGTCGTCGCCGGCAAGCCAGGTGGCCCTGAGTGAAAGCGGGATCATCCTCTCCTCCTTATAGACGCCGCCGTACCCGGTATAGACGGCGAGATTCACGTTTTTCGAGACATTTATGCCGGCATGAACGAGTATCTGGCCGTTGTTGAAGACATTGAATGTGGTGTATCTCTCGTCCCGCCTGTCTCCGTCAGCGGAAATGAAGTTGAAGTGCGAATAATTCATAAAGGTCAGGACATACGAGGTTTCCGCACCGAAAGTGAAGCGCGGCCAGTCGCGTACGGACGCAGTATTGCCTCCGGTTTCCCGTTCGCGTGCCGTCGAAAGGCAGGAAACCAGCGATAATAAGCATATCAAGACCTTGCACTTCATCAGAACCTGTATTTTATCCCCACGTGCGGAACAAGGGCATACGCTATCCCCGGCCTGTAAAAGTCCAGAACTGTCTCCCCTGCACGATTTTCCGATACGTGCAGGCCGAGCGACGGCTCCAGACCGAGCGACAGGGAAACCGGGACATTGAACACGTACTCGAATCCCACGCATCCCGACAAGGCAGCGAAGAAGCCGTATTTACCGTCGAAATTCTGCACATAACCGGCATTGGCCCCCGGCCCTGCGAAAAAAAACATCCTCTCTCCCGACTGGAAGACCTTTCCGGCGAACAGGAAAAGATACGCCGCTTCCGCAGAAACGCCCGGGTAGAAGGAATCTCCGGAAATCATATTGGTCATGTCGAGATTCAGGCAGAGCCGGAGTGTTTCATTTTCCTTCAGAGGAGTCGAGAAGACTGCCGACAGTTCGTTGTATGCCAGATGGATACCCGTCTCCCTGTCCTGTGCGGCGGCTATGCGGTGAGGAAAAAGCATTGCCAAAAGCAGTGCCGGATAGAGAAACGGCTTCATAATCAAAGATTTATCTGCATGTGTTTCATTCTGTGCCCGAGGAAGTCGCGGTAGCCTACAGTCGTGAAGCCGAGACGCAGATACAGGGCTTCGGCCTTCGGCTTGTCTTCGTCCACGATCAGCCCCGCCACCCGGAAGCCCTCGGCGGAAGCCTTTTCCAGCATTGCCTGGAAGAGTTTCGAACCTATTCCCATAGACCTTGCCCCGGGATCCACTCCTATGGAATCGAGATAGAACTCCCCAGCCTCGGTCTCCACTACTTCCGAGAAGTCGCCGGCAGAGCCGAATTCACGGATCATCGTATCCAGGATGGGCTGCTTCAGGGTTCTGTACATAGCCCCGTCATAGCCGTTCATTGCCCCGACTATCCTTTCCCCTCCGTCTTCGGACGGAACCACGGCAACTTTCGTGTACCTGTAGCTGTAGAGGGTATCCTCCGCTTCCGCAAAGACTCTTATCAGGTCTGTGAACTCCTCTGCGGCAAGCCCTTCCTTCATTTTCAGGAATTCCTCTACCGGCCAGGCATAAACTATCATCGCGGCTATCCCCGCCGCATCTTCCTTGCGTGCATCCCTTATGGCAACCATATCAGACATATTTGAATTCAAGATAAGTGGCACCGAGTTCGTCATTGAAACTGCCGCCGATGAAACCTACGAGGTCTCCGTCCGCTATCCTCCCAGCCTCTTTCAGCATGGCCACGGCATTCCGGACGAAGTCTTCCTTGCTTTTCTGTATCGGAAACCTGTAGCAATAGATGTCGTATGCCAGAGCCAGCTCCCTCATGGTGAAATCGTTGTAGCACATGGCGTAGATCGGCACCTTGGGCCTGAACTCCGAAAGGTAGCGCCCGGTACGTCCCGTCCAGGTGTCGAAAATGATAGCCTTTACAGGAAGGCTCTGGGTCGATGCCACCAGCTCCTTCGCCAGGACTGCCGCAATCGGTTTGGTGACCTTTTCGAGATTCAGGTCCAAGGAAATGTCTATCGACTTTTCCGCCTCCTTCGCGATTTTCGTCATAGTGGTGAGGGCTTCGACAGGATATTTCCCGCTTGCCGTCTCACCGCTGAGCATTATTGCATCCGTACTCTGGAAAATCGCATTGGCCACATCCGTGACCTCCGCCCTGGTCGGACGCGGGTTCTCTATCATACTGTGAAGCATCTGGGTGGCGATGATGACGGGCTTTTTGCGTGCCCGGCACCTCTGGATTATCTGCTTCTGTATCAAAGGTATCCTTTCAGCCGGAATCTCCACTCCCAGATCCCCCCGCGCCACCATTACGGCGTAACAGTGCGACAGGATTCCGTCCAGATTGTCGATTCCCTGCTGGTTCTCTATCTTGGATATTATCTTCAGGTGGCTGCCGCGGCTGTCGAGCATCTTCTGTATTTCGATCAGGTCTTCGCTGCTCCTTACGAAGGAATGCGCTATGAAATCGATGTCCGCATCGATTGCCCATTCCACGAATTTCCGGTCCTTGGGCGTAAGCGCCGGCAGGGCAATGTGCACATTCGGGACATTGACGCTTTTCCTGCCCCTGATGATCCCGTCGTTCTGCACCTCGCATAGCAGCTTGTCTTCGTCCTTGCCTGTAATGAAAAGATCCACGGCCCCGTCGTCTATGAGCACATGCGAACCGACCGGAACATCCTGGACGAAATGCGCATAGCTCGTGTACAGGACAGGAGCCGAACAGAGGCTCTCCGGCCCGTTGTGTATTTCTATCCAGTCCCCCTGCCGCACGGCAAAGCCGTCCGGATCCTCCATCGCCGTAAGCCTGACCTCCGGGCCTTTCGTATCCACGAGGATTCCTATCTTGTCGGACACGGCCCGTACATTATCCACTATTTTCTGAGCCCCTTCGACCGTGGCATGCGCGGAATTTATCCTGACTATGTTCATCCCGCTTTCGAAGAGCTTCGTCAGGAAATTCACATCGCACCTCAGGTCGGAAACGGTGCATATTATCTTGGTTTTCTTTTCAAACATTTTCCGATAACGTTAGTCAAGGCACCGCTCTGCGGAAGCCGGTGCAATATTAAGAAATTATTTTCGATTTGCCGGCTTGCCGATATAAATATTATAATGTATTTTTGACCCCTCGGACGGGTCAGAAGTCCCGTATTCAAGACATGACATTTGAAGAAGACAATATCGGAAGAAGCAGGATGCTGCCCCCTCTTCCAGAACGGATGAGGCCGAAGACGCTGGATGAATATGTCGGGCAGAAACATCTTGTAGGCGAAGGCGCCGTTATACACAGGATGATAAAAAGCGACACCCTGAAATCCTTCATTCTGTGGGGACCTCCGGGCGTGGGAAAGACCACGCTTGCCAGAATCATAGCGCACACCCTCGACAGGGAGTTCCACACGCTGTCGGCTGTCAGCGCCGGGGTCAAGGAAGTGCGGGAAGTCATCGACAAGGCCCGCTCCGGGTCCATTTTCGCACCCTCGCACTCCCCCGTACTCTTCATCGACGAAATCCACCGCTTCAGCAAGTCCCAGCAGGACGCCCTGCTCGGGGCGGTGGAAGAAGGGGTGGTGACACTGATAGGGGCTACTACCGAGAACCCGTCTTTCG
>CASFLY010000084.1 GCA_949295645.1 uncultured Bacteroidales bacterium
AGGCCTTGAAAATGAACCGGAAAGGGGCTCCCGCTGTCTGGAGTGTTTCAGGCTGAGGCTCGCTTCGGCAGCAGAATATGCCCACGGGCACGGCTACAGGGTAATCGCCACTACCCTTGCATCATCGAGATGGAAAAGCCTGGCTCAGATAAACGAAGCCGGAAACTACGCCGCATCCCTCTACGACGGTATCGTCTGGTGGGACATGAACTGGCGCAGGAACGGCCTCCAGGAAAGGCGGAACCAGCTGATTAAGGAATACGGCTTCTACAACCAGCAGTACTGCGGCTGCGAGTTTTCTTTCAGGACGGAGAAATAGAAAACAAATTGGCATTTTCTAAAATTATTGCTAAATTTGCAGTTCGATTTGCAAAATTTACAGGTTATGAAAAGTATTCTGTATGGCTTAATGATAGCGGCTACGGCTTTGTCCCTGGCTTCCTGTTGCGGTCAGCCGGATCTTTCCGGGAAATGGAACATACTGAAAGTGAACGGGGAAGAAATCGTTGTCATCGGCGAGGAGACTCCTTATATGGAATTCAATACCGAGGAGACCCGTGTACACGGATACACCGGATGCAACATTATGAACGGTTCATACACTATGGACAAAAAGGATTTTGCATTCGGGAATATGGCCACTACGATGATGGCCGGACCTGAAGAGAATATGAAGGCCGAGCGTTCAGTGCTCGACGCTATGGGGAAAGTCGCCAGAATCAAGGCTGACGGCGAAAAGCTCCTTTTCCTCGACGAAGGAAAGAACGTAGTGATGGAACTCGGGAAATAGGCGTTTTCCCGACACATACTGGAGAGATGCTCGAGTGGCTTAAGAGGCACGCCTGGAAAGCGTGTATACGACAAAATCGTATCTCGGGTTCGAATCCCGATCTCTCCGCACAGGGGGATGACTCAAAAGTGGAAGTCATCCCCTTTTTCATTGTTTTTCCCTGAGGTCAACCTCAGTCCTTCATTCGGATATTCGATTCTCAAAGAATTATCAAAGCTTTTGGTCCCCCATTTATACAGAATTCCCGACGTGTCAGTCCGGGCATGGCCGGGAAAACAGACACGGCGGGGATATTCGAGGATAATCGGCAGATTATCGTAATGAGGGCCTGCGCGGGACTCAGAAGGCCATTACAGGGCGAACCAGCATCGGGTTTCCAAGATGAGCCGAATCGCTTCCGTCATTATTGACATTCCAGAATTTTGTAGAACCTTTAGGCTTGCCCTCGTATGACAGCCTGTATGCGCTGTTCGCATCCACTTCATTGCTTGTCCAGTAATCCTGCGTAAGTTCCGTTCCGCCGACTTTGGCGATGTTCACGTTTATTTCGTCCCTTATGTTCGTACCGCCTGTCCAGAGACTTCCCTGTGCATTGAACATCAGGGACAGTTCTTTCGTGGACGGAAGATACCAGCCGCTTGCCCCGCTTGCGACAGGATTGGCGGCCCTGTATTCCATTATTTCCACTACGGCATCCACCTTGTCCGCATCCGATGCCGTTCCATTGTTGTTGTAAAAGTCTATAGCCATCGTATTGTTATAGCCGGCTATATCCTTTTCGTGATCATTTTTATTGATCGAGATGAAACCAGGAGCATTCGTTTTAAGCCAGGCATTTACCTCGACAGTATTGTTCCCGCACCAGCGGACTCTCTCTATCTCGTCCAACGCTACCACAAGACCGTGCGTGCAGTTCGGATAATCGTTTTTCAAGGTGACGTCGACCGTGGTCGGATTTCCCTTCCAGAACACGATTCCGATGCAGGAAGCCTGCTGCTCGGGCGTGAGGACATCATCCCCGGGAACAATTTCTCCGGAACTCAGGAAAAAGTCCCCCACGCTTAAAGTGTGGATAACGTCGGCTTCCGATGAATTGACATTCAGTCTTCTGTACTTCCCGGCAGCATAGGCCTTTGCGGAGGACTGATAGCCATAGGTCTTGCCGAGAGCCTCATACTCTCCGGACACTGCCACAGACTCGCCCGGGGCAAGGATATAACGGTACACACCCGGCTCTATCATGTAAGGGGTAACGGAAGTGCCGCCTACCGTAAGCGAAGAAAATTTCACCGGGACGGAATAATACGGCTCCTCGGACTCCGATGTCCTGTAATTCACCTGAGGAAGCGAAATTTCCACCATCGACATGGCGTGCGAAAAGTCGAGGGTCAGCCTGGACTCCCCGGCAGACACCGTTCCCTCGGATGTCATAAGGTCGCAGGCCGAATAAAGTGCATACGTACTCTGGTCGGCAGCGTCCGCCATGGATTCGGTAAAGACGGAGACAAGTTCCTCCACACTGCTTACGGACGACATTTCCTCCGAGTACGGATAATAGGCAAAATAAGAAGCGGATGCCCCGTAGTAGTAGACCTTGCCTGACCACTGGTCGGAAGCTTCGTCATAGACGCATTTCACATTACGGCATTCTTCGATGACCCCGTCGGAACCCACTGCGAACACTCCGATGGCGTCTCCGTCCGTAAATTTAGTCATCACCCCTTTCTCGACCGCCTTGGAAGCAGGTGCGGCCGCATCCGAAAAGCCGCAGACTGCAGCTTCTATGTCAAGTAATTTTGCGTCAGCTTCAGGTTCTCCGGCCGGAACATCCAGTTTTTCAGAGCATCCGGCAAAAAGAGCCAGTACGGGCAACAGATAAAATATCTTTTTCATATCGTTCAAAATGATTTCGTTAAACATACAACAGGTTTCAGGTCATCCGTCATTACATCGGAACGGCTGTCACGGTTTCTTCGGATCCGTCCATCTCCCAGGCAGGGAAACCGGCGTTTTCGATACCGCTGTCGGCAAAGCCGTTTTCCACGGAAATTTTCAGAACTCTCAGTTCCGGGGCTTCGTAAGATACGGAAGCCTTCAAAAGACATTGTTTCAGCATTGTATTGAAAATTTATGGTTATTGTTCAAAATCGCATTTTCAGGTCCGGCTTGCGGCTTTCAGAAAGCCAGTACAGGACGGAGGTTTTTGAAATTGTACGTTCTCGTTCCCTGGGCCTTGCCCGAAGACAGAATCAGGAAAGCACTGCCGGCCTCGGCCTCGGTGCTCGACCAGTAATCGCCCGTAATGACGGCGGCTCCGTCGATTTTCCCGAGAGAAGCGTTGACAATCCCGGCGACGGAATTATTTTCCGTATCCAAAGCGCCGTCCGGCTTGTAGAGCAATGCAAGTTCCTTAATGGACGGCAGATACCAGCCGCTTGACGTACATTCCACGCTATGGCTGCCGCGATAGTCCATTATGTTCTCGACAGCCGATACCGTTTTTTCGTCCCCGGCCTGCAGATTATCGTTGTAATGGCCGATGGCCATCGTGTTGTTGTAGCCTGTGACAAGATTCCTGTTGTCCTGCGAGCCGCAGGTGCTGACAGGCATATAGGACGTGTTGGCCTCAATCCAGGCATTCACCATATCCGATACCGAAAGCCTCCACCGCGAGGCGGCGATTTCATCTATGGCGACCACGAGTCCGTGCGTACATCCGGGGCAGTCGGCTTTCAGGGTCGGATCGGACGCTGTCGGGTCACCCGCCCAGAACACCACGCCGACACACTCGTCCTGTTCCGCTGCACTCAGAGTCGCATCCGCCGGCAGCAGAGCCCCTGATTTCAGGAAGAAATCACCGGCAGACAGCGTGTGGATGACAGTGGTCTCGTCCGGCCGGACATCTATCCTGACGGAAGTCCCGGGCTCGAATACAAGCTCCCTGCCGTAGTCCGCCCAGTCTCCGGCGACCTTGTATTCCCCGTAGACAAGGTTGTTTTCAGGAACGAGGATATAACGGTAGAGCCCGTGCTCCGCCATATAAGGCCGGACGGCAATGTCATTGACCTCGAATCCGAGACCGCCTATGTTCGCTATGTAATAAGGTTCCGAGTCGGCCGAAGTCCGGTACTCTATGTCGGGAAAGCTTATTTCCACCATCGACATACGGCTCGTCAGGGTAAAATCGAGGACTCCGCCGGCAGGGAACACGTTTTCATCCGCCATAAAGTTGCAGGCGGAGAAAAGTTCCTCCGTACTCTGATCCGTCGTGTTCCTGACCTCACCGGTAAAATATTCCGCTATGGCCTGGAGGCTCTGCATGGACGACAGGCTCTTCCGGTACGGATAATAGGCAAAATACACGGCACCGTCATAGTACCAGACCTTGCCGTTCCAGGAGGTTCCGTCATAGACGAAGGCGGAATTGTGGCAGCCGGACAGGACGCTCCCGTCGGTATCGATGCCGAATACGCCGATGGTATCCCCGGCTTCGAATGCGGTCAGGGCAGGTTCCGCGGTCCGGTCCATATCGGAAAAGCCCGTATATGAGGCCCTGACTTCCAAAAGGATGTCGCTTGTTTTTTCCGTCTCCGGACTCTCCGCCTCCTGACAACCCTGGGCAGCGACCATGGCCAGGGTGCAGACGAATGGCATATACAACAGGTTCTTCATATATTACCGGTTTTTAGTCTGTTCAATAAATTCCGCCTCGATATTTTCCTCGCCTGCCGACTCCCACTCCGGATTTCCTTCATTGGCAATCAGCTTTATGCTTTCGCCTTCGATGGCGAAAGTCCAGGAATACTGCCTGTCCGCCCTCAGGTATCCCTCACGAAAACTTCCAGGGGCATAAAGCAGGGAATATTCTCCTGCTTCGACACTGATGAAATCAACATCCTGCATATTCTGGGGGACAACCATAGCCCTGAACGAATTCCCGACACGGAAGGGCGAAAGCTCTGTCCCGGAATCCAGGCCGGCTACATTCAGAAGACGCACTTCGACAGTCGCAGGGTCGACCTGCGGGCCGATTTCAAGATTGATAACGACATTGGCCGTACGGTGCGCGAATTCCAAAGGAGACGTGCTAAGGGATATGCTTACCGGAGTCCGGACAGCAGCGAGAAAATCGCTGGCGCGATAGTTTTCCAATGTACTCTGATCGGCTTTTGCGACCGGATCCGGCATTCCTCCCTCACTGTACGGATACCAGGCGTCCATTATGACATCCTTGTTGTCCTGCCAGTAGAACGGATCCCCGTCCGCGACAAGCTCTCCGGAAACTGCATCCGCTATGACATACCTCTTTTCCACCCCGCCGACACACACCGAAAAGGCTTCCCCTCCCTGCCACAGGCTTCCGTTCTCCCCATAACCCCAGTCCTCCGCCGATGCAGAAAAGGCCATCCGTATGTCAGAGGGGAATTCCGACCCGTCGCGGCCGTATTCGGGCTCGCAGGCGGCAAGACAGGCTGCCGCAAAGACTGCCCCGAAAAAATATGGAACTGGGAAGCTGTTTTGAATTTTCATAACTGACGTTCTTTTAGGATTGATGAATAAGGAATCTGTAATTCCCGCTTTTTCTTGTCTTGCCGTCGGTCAACACGATCCTGTAGACCGCCCTGCCCCAGACTTTGGAAAGTTTCGGGTCATCCAAAAGGATTTTCCCGATTTCAGGCGTAAGGGATGACGGGTACTCGAGGACGATCTCCTTGTCCCCGGCGGGAATGAGGATTTTACAGTCTCCGGCAAGTTCGGGTCTGCCTGCTGTCATGAAAACCACCCTGTTGGGGGCGACGGTCCCGGAAAACGAATCTTCGACGAGGAAACCGTCATCCTTCATTATGTATGTACGGACCCACTTCACTTCCTCAGGTACAGGATATGCTCCTGAAATGTCGAGAGAAAACCTGCGGCGTTCCGGAGAGCAGGCCACCGAGGAAGCCCTATACTCATACCCGTTTCTCTGGGCAATCCCGCCTATCTCCGGAAGACTGTGGTACCCGCTCTGCATAGTCCAGATGGAATAGCGTTCCGGGCCGAAAGTCTGTCTCGTGTATGTCCCGACGCCCACGTCTATGAAGACCGGACAGGCATCGAGATACAGGATGAACGAACCTACGTCATTGTGGTTGTGGCTCTCATTGTTGTGTCCGCCCTTCATGGCGGCGAACATGCCGGAGGCGTTCGAAAAGAAGCATATCTGCGTTTCAGGGTACCACACCGGGATGCGGGCTCCATCCGACGGTATGGCCGCCGAAAGTTCCATGTCCACCGTGACGGCCTGCAGGGCCCTGTATGTATCGCCTCTGTCGAGCGGAATCCCTGCCGGAAGCTCCCTCATAAGACGGGATGCAAAATCCTTCATTTCGCTGCTCCCTACGGCTTTTCCGTAGCGGTAGACAAGATGCGGCTCCGACTTGTACCTGGGAGAGGCGTCCGCGAAATTCACGGCCCAGCCGTCGCCGATGTAGGAATCACAGATGTACTCGCCCATATTCCGGATCTGCGGCTCATCGAAAAGGGAGACATGCCCGCCGGTTCCGGCCTGCAGAAGCTGGAGATAGTCGAGGACTTTGCCTGCGGCATGAGTCCAATACGTGGAGCCTTCCTCGCAGGCCCCGTCTTCAGAAACGAAATTCAGGAACTTGTCTACGGACTGTACCGATTTCCATACGGCGGCCGAGAGGACATCGGGATCGTCTTCGAGCAGGAGAAAGCACTGTAGGGCGTTCGAATTGCACCACGGGTTCCAGTTGTTCACCACATCGCCGGGCTTCAGCTCCCCGTCTGCCATCCACCACTCGTCATTCTGCATATAGGCATCCAGAATCCTCTCCTGCAGTACATCCCGCAGCCTGACGGCGATGACCGGATCCGTCCGGTCGAACTCGTCCTTGAAAAAATAGTACACCCAGGCGAGCATGGAACCGTAATCCCCTGCCGCAAGATCGAATACCGGTCTGCGGTAGTCCGGCAGCAGACATCTCGGAACCTGGTATTTCAGATGCGCCGACACTGCCCAGGTGGTCATCTCGCAGCTGTAGAACACCCCGTTCAGAAGGTCGTCCATAAAACGGCCTTTCCCTTCGGCAAGTTCCGCCAGCATCAGGATGTTGATATTCCGCCGGTTCTCGAAATACGGAGTTTCCATCACGGAAATATTCCCGCTTCTGACGTATTCCAGATAATCGGTCGCCTTTATCAGGTGCCAGTCGCAGCCGAGCAGTTTTTCTCCTTCCGAGACAAGCATCCGCCCGAGAGAATCCCCGAGGAAAGCGTTCCAGCCGTTCCTGTCACTGTAGTCGGGATAAGGGACCCAGGATCTGTCCGATATGACCCAGGCCCTGAGACTGTCCCGGCTGACCGCCCTTTCCCCGATAAGGTTCCTTTCCGCATACGCCCCTGCGGAAAGGCTGGCCGAAACCAGGAAAATGCAGCCGACAAGTATCTTGTATGCGCTGTTCATCATCTGACGCTATTTTCTTTCCTTGTAATACCTGATATAGTCCACTTCCATACGTGCAGGGAAAATACTGTCGTCCACACCGCCGTATGCCCCGCCCCAGCTGCCGCCGACGGCGACATTGAGAATCAGGAAGAAAGACTGGTCGAAAGGCCAATGTTCATAGGTGTCCCTGCTTTTCGGGAAAGACAGGACGACCTTGTCGTCGAACAGGAAATCCAGACGGGTCTCGGACCATACCAAAGAGTAGACGTGGAACTCGGTGTCCAGTGTAGGGGAAGAAACGGTGTTCTGTCTCTGCTGGGTCTCGACCCCGTCCTGCGAGTCCTGGTTGTGGACAGTCGACCATATCATATCGTGCCCGACATTGTCTCCCCAGACATATTCCATAAGGTCCATTTCGGCATATACTCCACCGAACAGATTGTTTACCGGCCTCATCCAGATGGCAGGCCATATCCCCTGGCCGCGAGGAATCCTGGCACACACGTCCAAACGTCCGTACTGGAATCCCACCTTGCCCTTTGTCGTGACCGAAGCCGACGAATGCGTGAACTCGTATTCTTTCCCGTCCTTTACCAGAGTATGGGCGTCCTCGTGCGCTTCGAGAATCAGTTTTCCGTCCTCGACCCTGGAATAGGTCGTATTGGCCACCTTGTAGTCCTGCTGTTCGTTGTTTCTCATATATCCCTCTTCATAGACCCAGATGTTGTCCGCAGGCAGGCCTTCGTAGTCGAATTCCTCGCTCCAGAAAAGTTCGTAGTCGCCTACGATCACAGGATACTCGGGAGGCGGGGCGTATGCGTTTTCGTCCTTTTCACAGCCGGTGGCCATTGCGGCGGCCGCGAATATGCAGAGAACCAGTCTTTCAGCTCCTGCCCTGCAGTTGTTCAGATTTTTCATATCTCAGGATTTTTGTTTCAACAGTTCATATCTTGTCAATGCTTCCAGATAATAATAGTCCGCGTACACGAGAGGCGCGTCCACATCCTCGTCCCGGGTCATGTCCCCGACCGAATGTTTCAGGATAAAGCCCCCGTTTTCACCGGGTCCGGCCAGATATTCAGGAGATGAAAGGGTCTCGAGAATATGCTCTCCGGCCTTGAAATAACGGCCCCCGTCCCGGGAAAACCCGGAAAGCTCCAGAAATGCGGAGGCGGCAATGGCTGCGGCGGAAGCGTCCCGCGGCACCTCGGGGTACTTCAAAGGGTCGTAGTTCCAGTGAGGTACATAGTCCTCGAGGCCTGCGCAGAAATCCCAATACGGGATTCCGTCGGAGGGAAGAGACGGAGAGGAGAGCCAGTACGAGGCAGCTTTCTCGGCTGCAGCGAGAAATTCCTTGCGTCCGGACTCCCTGTACGCCATCGTGAATCCGTATATGGCCCAGGCCTGGCCCCGTGCCCAGACCGAAGAGTCGGAAAAGCCGGTATTCGAGCCCTTTGCAAGCACTTTTCCCGTATTGCCGTCATAATCCACCACCTGGCAGCAGCTTCCGTCTTCCCGCAAATGATTCCTGGCCGTCATCAGAGCGTGGGAGTCCGCGATCCTGGCATATTCAGGATTTCCTGTCGCTTCCGAGGCGAAATAGAGAAGTTCGAGATTCGCCAGACTGCTTATGGTCACTGGAAAGAACCATTCTTCGCCCGACCAGGACTTTTTGTAGTTCCACGACCTGATGCAGCCGGTCGTCTCGCTGTACCTCCCGCTCAGGGAACCGGCCGCTTCTATAAGCACTCCGGCATATCTCTGCTCTCCCGTCAGTCTGAAAGCATTCCCGAAACTGCTCATAGTCAGCAGACCCACATCATGATCCCCGGTGTATTTCTTCATCGGTTCGAGACATCCGGTCCATACGGAAGCCGCATCCTTCCACTCCCGATCCCCCGTGTGGCCGTACAGATACCACAGGCAGCCGGGGAAAAAGCCCTCCGTCCAGTCTGTCATACTCGTGCAGTACAGCTCGCCGTCCTTTAGCGAACGCGGGAATCCCGAATGCCCGTCACCGAGCGTCGCGAGCTGCCGGGATATCTGTTCCTGCGCGGTACCGAACCCTTTTTCCACTATGGAGAGACCGTTCCGGATGCCGTTTCCCGACGAGCAGGACACGGCCCAGAGCAGACTCAGAAGTATTGTCAGGTATCTCATCATAATGCGCTACCAGTTCGGGTTCTGGATGAGGTTTCCGTTCTTGTACATTTCCGTGTTCGGAATAGGGTAGAAATACATACGGTCACTGAGTGTGCGTGTCTCGTAAAGGGACTTTTCATAAATGAACGTATTGGAGACTTTCGTGACATTCACCCTGTATATCCTTGCGGTTTCATCCAGTTCTTTCCATCTTCTGACATCCCAGAACCGGTGTCCCTCGAAAGCCAGTTCGACCCGTCTTTCGTTTTTGAGCCTTTCGATGAAGTCCTCTTTCGAAATGTCCGACGGATACGGCGGCATACCCACTCCCGGGCGGTTCCTCAGCATATTCACGGCCTCGAGTGCGCTCACGGGGAATTCCGCATCCGAATAGGTTGGGGAGTCGAACGCATTCACCATGGCTTCCGCGTAGTTCAGCAGGATCTCGCCGTAACGGAAAAGTATCCAGTTGTGGTGCCGGGCCGTGGAGGTGCTTCCGGCTTCGAAACTTATCTCGTTGTTCACGTACTTTTTCAGATAGTATCCGGTGACTGTGGCATTGTTCAGCGGAAGTCCGTTGGAACCGCCCTCGTAGATTTCGAGGTTGTTCACAGGCCATGGCATGTCATTGTACGCTATGGTCATTGCCAGGCGGGGATCCCTGTTCTCGTAAGGGCTGGCTTTCATTCCGGCATCGGTCCAGTCGAATCTGGAGCCGTCAGTCATCTCGTAGGCCTCCACAAGGTTTTCGGTAGGGCAGGTCGACGTCTTGCCTCCGGTCACCCCTATCGGGAAGTTGGCGCTTTCGAAAGTCCCTGTTTCCCCCATCGGACGGGCCAGGATCACTTCCGGCTGCAGAATGTTCTGCGCCCCGAACAGAGCGGAATATTGTGAAAGCGAGTAGCCGAATCCGGAAGCATTGCCTATGATGTCATAGGCCGCCCTGGCCGCATTTTTCCACTTGGCCTTGTTGTCGGCGGAATGCAGGGGGCTTGCCATGTACAGCGTCATCCTGGAACGCAGGGCCAGGGCGGCACCACGCGTCACACGGCCGATTTCGTTATTGTAGAATCCGGACGCGAAACTTTCGGGAAGACGCCCTTCCTCCCCGAGATATTCGCATTCGTCCACGATGAACTGCGCGATCTCGTCGAACGAAGACTGCCTTATGTCATTCACGTCTTCCGGATCCATGACATCCAGAACCAGAGGCACATTCCTGTAGCGGCGGATGAGTTCGAAATAGAAATAGGCCCTGAGGAACCGCACTTCGTTACCGTAATACCGGTATTCGTTCATCCAGTCTTCATAATTGTCGTTGTTCTCCCAGTCCTCGAATGTCAGGTCGGAAGCCTCGGCTATGCACCTGTTGGCGGCACGTATGCCTTCGTAATATGTCGACCAGACATCATCCACAGTATGGTCGGGGCCCCATGTCCCGTCTATGAAACGGTACAGCACGGAAGTCCTGTAGACGTGCACGGCATCATCCGTAGCCGCATCCTGCATGGCTCCCCCGATGTTGCAGAACCCGTTCGGAAGGTAACTGTAGACATTGGTCACAAGCTGCTTGGTCCTTTCATAGCTCTCGAGTATCTCGTCTTTCGTATAAATGGACGACTCGTCGCAGTTCAGAAAGTCGCAACCGGACAGGAACACCGGTAAAACGGCCGCAATCATTATCGTTTTTTTCATTTCCGAAACCTTTTTTAGAAACTGATGTTTATCCCGAAGGTGCATTGTGTCATAAGCGGATGGCCGTCAGCGACATTTTCCGGGTCCATAGGCTCCAGCCTGTGCCAGGAAAACAGGTCGTGTGCACGCGCGAAGACTTTCAGGTCCTTCAGCACCCCGCTCCTTTCGAGCAGACTTTCAGGGAAAGTGTAGCTGAGTTCCAGTGTACGCAGCTTGAGGAAAGAGGCATCCGCTACCCAGAGCGTATTGTTGTTGTAGTTGTTCGCGGAACCGGCATAGGTCAGCCGCGGGTACTTCGCGTCCGGATTCTCCGGAGTCCAGCGGTTCCTGTAATAGTGTGCGGACACAGTATTGTTGTTTATCAGGGGACGGTAAACGCTGTTTACGGAAAGAATGGCGCTGTAGTTTCCCGCGCCCTGGAAAAGGGCATACAGGGCTATACCCTTGTACTCCGCCCCCAGCCGGAACGAATAGTAGATCTCCGGGCAGACATTATTGTAGCCTATCGCCATCTGGTCGTTTTCGTCTATTCTCTTGTCTCCGTTAAGATCCTTGAACATCAGGTCTCCGGGATACACGTCCGAAAGGTACTGCTTGACCTCCCTGTTGTCTATCTGTTCCTGACTCTGGTAGATTCCCTCCACGACATAGCCGTAAATCTGGTTCACCGGCCTGCCGGTACGCCTCTGGTACCCGTACGGACGGTACTGCTCGTTCTGTGAGATGATTATATTCCTCGTAAACGAAAAGGTCCCGCCGAGACTGTAGGAAAAATCCCCGATCCTGTGGTTCCAGTCCAGTGAAGCCTCGGCACCGTAATTGTCGATGATGCCGTTGTTCACCTTCGGGACAGTGATGCCCAGGACGGACGATGTGATGCCTGCGGCGTCGACCAGAATATCGGTCCTGTGATCGTAGAATGCGTCTGCGCTGAAAACAAATCTGTTGAAAACCTGAAGGTCGATGCCGACGTCCGCCTTGTGGGATTTCTCGCAGGTAAGGCCTGATATTCCGAGTACGGTCTCTTTCAGCCCGGAAAGTTTTCCGAGGGATGCTCCGAACCAGTATGAGCCGCCGGTTCCGTACTGGTTACGGTAAAGGTTGAGGTCGTAGTCCGCCCGTCCCGAGATGCCGTAGGAAGCCCGTATCTTGAGCAGGTCGAGCCAGGAGCAGTCCATAAACGGTTCTTCGGAAAGCACCCAGGCCGCACCGGCTGCAGGGAAAACGCCCCACCTGCGTCCGGGTTCAAGCACGCTCGAAGCTGAACCGGAGACGGAGAAATCCAGGATGTAGCGGTCCTTGTAAGAATAGTGCACCTGTCCGATGACATCCATGAAAGAGCGGGAAGCGTTCTGGCTGTTCACGGTGTTCTTGTCCATCGCATATATCAGGGCCGACTGCACACTGTGGTCTCCCCACCTCCTTCCGTAATTCAGCCTGGCTTCGAAGTTGAAATGGTTCGAGGACGCCGTAACCCCTTTGCCGAAGGAAAGGGTGCCTTCGTTGCGCAGCATGGAATACCTCTGCGTCCCGCTCGTCATGTCCATAGTCGCGGCCTCGTATGCGAAGTTCTTCGTATTGCTGTCCTGATAGGTGGTATAGTTGTCGATGGCGGCTTTCACCCCGGCAGAAAGGCCTTCCGTGATAAAGCCGAGATCCTGCTCGATGTCCAGATCAGCAAAAAGGACGCGTTCCTGGGCGCGAACATAGCCGGAACCTGCGATATAGGCCACCGGGTTGTTCGAGTAGACGGTCGTACCTCCGTACACTCCGTTCGAGGTCTTGACAGGGAATGCCCCGGAAGGCACTTTGTAGAGGGCGGAAAAAATCGAGGATGCCGTCTGGCCCGGACGGTTCTGCTCGGAAAAGCTGCCGAACATATTCAGTCTGGCCCTGGTGGTCTTGCTGACAGTGATGTCGAGATTCGTCCTTATGTTCATCTTCGAATATCTGAACTGCGTAGAATAGCCGTCATTTATGTCGACCGGTTTCAGGATTCCGTTATCGTTCAGGTAGTTCAGCATCGCATAGTATCTCACGCCCTTTCCTCCTCCATGCGCCGAGAGGGAAACGTCGTTGCCGTAGGAATGGTCCCTGACCGACTCGTTCCACCAGTCCACGTCAGGATAGAAGTCCGGGTAGGAACCTTCGTAGAATGCACGCAGTTCGGCATCGGTGTACCTGGCACGCGAACCGTCATTCGTCATCCCCTCGTTCAGGGCATGGGCGAACGTGTAGCCGTTCACCAGGACAGGGAGGTTCCGCGTGGTGCCGAGATTGAACTGATATGAAAAATCTATCTGCGGAGCGCCTTCAGCCCCTCTTTTCGTAGTGACGAGTATCACCCCGTTAGCCCCTTTCAGACCGTACAGGCTGGTGGAAACGGCATCTTTAAGTACCGTCACCGACTCGATGTCGCGCGAACTGATCTTGTCCAAAGAACGTTCGAACCCGTCCACAAGTATCAGCGGGGAGACATTGCCCGAAGTGCCTGTGCCTCTGACCTGCAGCGTAGCCCCGTCATCCCAGACATTTCCAGCATTCTGAAGCACCTGCAGCCCCGGGATAAGGCCGTAGAGGAGGTTGGACGGATTGACGGCAGTCTTGTGGGAAAGTTCCTTTTCCGAGACGGAAGACACTGCGGCAGTGGCTTCATTACTGTCCACCGTAATGCTGCGGCCGTACTCTGTCTGTCGGGAAATGCCTGTCCGCGACGTGCTGTCAGGCACCTGCGCGAACGAAAGGATTCCGGAAAGAGCCGCCGGCAATAAACATATTATGCGTTTTTTCATACTTTCTTTTTTCTATTGTTGCAAAATGACCTGACATTATTCCCATCCCGGATTCTGGATCAGTCCGTAGCCCTTGTTCACTTCATCGGAAGGAAAGGCGCTGAGATAGTAGCTTGCGGTGAATCCTCCCGGCTTCTGCCAGGAGCGTTCTTCGAGCCGGTACTCTTCGCACAGGTATTCTCCGGTGTTCTTGTTCTTGTAGATTTTCATCCCGTGGAGGTGCTTGGAAAAGATGTCAGCCCTTTTCCAGCGGACAAGGTCGAAAAAGCGGACTTCTTCCCAGCCGAATTCGCAGGCCCGTTCCCTCAGGACGGCTTCCCTGAACGCGTCCCGGTCCAATCCTTCTCTGAGATTTCCGATTCCCACCCTGTTGCGTACAGCATTTATGTATGTGTAGGCCGTCCGGGTGTCACCGAGTTCGTTCAGGGCTTCGGCGTATGAAAGATAGATTTCGGCCAGACGCAGCAGCGGCCAGATGCACTGTCTGCTGTTGTACAGCGAACCGCCTCTGTCGAGGGTGTATTTGTACAGTCCGAAACCGTTCTGGAAACTGATGTTGTCGAACGGAGCTGTTCCGATATGTATCCCGGCAGGATAATTGACCGGGTCTGCCGGATTGGCCGGGCAGAGCTCCACCGGCCGGCCCCTGTAGTCATCGCCGTCCAGGTACATGGTCTCCGACAGGCGGGGATCCCTGTTGTCGAACGGCCTGACTTTCATTTCCGGATCATTCCAGTCGAAATCGGTGCCGTCCGCCATGGGGAACATATCGAAATATTCCTTGGTAGGACAGAACCCTCCCCACCGGATACTCTGCAGTATCAGGGGCTCCTGTGTCATCCTGTAATAATTCCTGTGGGAAGAAATCAGCATTTCCGTACTACCGCGCCTGTAGTATGCTTCACGGTACGCTTCCCGATAGCTCGTGGTGGAATAGTCTCCGAGCTCCACGAGTTTATAGAAACCGTCCCGGCTCATCCTTTTGAAGAAATCTTCGGCGGCATCCGCGGCATCCTGCCAGCGCTGTACGTCATAGTTTCCGTACCAGGTCAGGTGTTTGTCGGCAGCTTCGCCAGGCCAGTAAGGCTCGTCCGAATTGAAAAGAGGGCTGGCGGCAAAGAGCAGCACGCGTACTTTCAGCCCGCAGGCGGAAGCTTTGGTCACGCGTCCGGCCCAGTTCGACACCTCGCTCTCCGGCAACGACCACGGCAGATCCTCGCAGGCGATCGCATCATCGCACAGTCCGACGATGAAGTCCACCGTCGCTTCTACGGTACTCCTCAAGGGCAGATCCGTTTCCTCTATGTCTACGCTGTGATCCAAAAGAGGGAGGCCGCCGTAATGGCGGAACATGTCCGCATAGAAAATTGCCACCAGGATCTTGGCCTCGGCCTTGAGCCTGTTCTTTTCGGACTGGTCCATATCCGGCACCCTGTCCACATTCTCATAGAACAGCCATGCATGCCTGATTCCGTCCCAGGCACCGAATTCTGTGAACCTGTACTTGCTCACGGTCGAAGTGGAGATGTTCCCGTTCTCGATATCGGCGCTGTACCTTCCCGGATAATAGACCTGACGTTCTCCCGAGTCGTTCACTGCAGTATGGGCGAGATCGGTAAGGCCCTCGACGGTCCCCTTGTTCATCACTGTCTTCCTGCCCTCGATGGGAAAGCCGAAAGGAAGCTTGTCGTAACTGTTCCAGAGCACCCGTCTCGCGTACTCGGCCGTGGAAAACACTGTGTCGATGGTGATGTCCACACTCGGCGGTTTCTGGAGAAAGGACTCTCCGAGGTCGAAGTCTTCGCAAGAGAGCGACGTTGCTGCCAATGCAGCTATCGATATATACCGGAATATTCTTTTCATTTTATCCTCCTTTTTCTCAGAATCCGAGTTTAAGCCCGAAGTTTATGACCTTGACCAGTGGATAGTCGCCGTTGTATGTGTCGGTCTGTTCGGGATCCATGATTTTCAGTCTGTCGAAAGTGAACAGGTTGAAGCCGGACATATATATCCTGAACTGGCTCAGACGCAGTTTCTTGATGACGCCTGCCGGCAGCGAGTAGCCTATTTCGAGGTTTTTCAATCGCAGGTAGGAAGCATCTCTCAGCCAGAGGTCGGAATCCTCGTAGTTGTGCCTCTTGTTCTCGAACGAGATTCTCGGTTCTTTTGCCGCATCGCCCTTTTCCGGAGTCCACTGGTTGTCGATATGGTACTGGAGAAGGGACTGGTTGTTCTGCTCCCCGAACGGAATCCTCCATATCTGCTCCAGCATGCGCGAAGTCTTCGTGGCTGCAGTCCAGGTCATACTCAGATCGATGCCTTTGAACGAGAACCCCAGGTTCAGGCCTCCGGTGAAAAGAGGGTAGATCGGATAGCCTATGGCGGCCTTGTCCCTGTAGTCTATCTTCATATCCCCGTTCAGATCCTTGTATTTCACGTCTCCTGCCTTGAACGTCATTCCGTCGCCGTAGTCAGGCATGGTCTTGCCTTTTTCGGTTTCATACCGGGCGGCCTCTTCTTCCGTGAAAAATCCGTCGGACTTGTAGCCGAACCAGGTTCCCACCGGTTTCCCGGTAGCCATCATCCAGTCGTATTCCTGGGGGATTTCATCCTGGTAGACTATGGTATTCTTTGCGTACGAGAGATTTATGCCGACATAATATGCGAAGTCCTTTACCCTGTCCTCCCATTTGAGGCTGATTTCGCAGCCTCTGTTGTCCACCTTTCCCAGATTCATGGTCGGGAGCTGCATCGCAAGCCAGCTCGGCCTGGTCTTCTGGGTGATAAGGATGTCCTTTCTGTGCTCGATGAAGTAGTCGAAGGAGCCTTTCAGCCTGTGGTCGAACAGCTGGATGTCGACGCCATAGTTCTGCTTGGAGGCCGTTTCCCAGGTGACATTCGGATTCCCGACCTTGGATTCCGCTGCCAGGGGCACATTGGAGGAATTCCCCGTTCCGAAATTGTAGCCTTTCCCGTCTCCGGTGATGGTCCAGGAATCCGGGAGATAGAGGAACCGGGCATTGTCGCCGGAATTATCGTTGCCGACTATACCGTAGGACGCCCTGAGTTTCAGATAGCTGAGCCACGGCTTGAGAGGTTCCATAAAATTTTCTTCGGTGATGATCCAGCCCAGGGATCCTGCCGGGAACACCCCGAAGCGTTTCCCCGGAGCGAAGTTCTCGGAACCGTTGTAGCCGATGCTGAAGTCGGCCATGTACCTGGTGTCATAATCGTATGTGACCCTGCCGACAAAACCCACGTATGCCCTCGGTATGCCCTGGTACGAACCTGCCGGATAGTATTTCATCGACTGGTTGTACATGGCGAGGGCGGATACATGATGGTGGTTGAAATCCCTTTCATAGTTTGCGGCAGCCTCGATGTACCAGTCTCTGGCAAGTCCGTAGGACTCGGAGTAGCCGAGAGTCGTCTTTTCCTGGGTCTTGGAGATGTAGACGTTGTTGTCTGCATCGAGAGAAGCCTTGTAGATATCGCCCCAGCCTTCGCGGATCTTGGTCTGGGTCACACCGCTGTTGTACGAGCCTTTCACCGAAAGTTTCAGGCCCTTTGTCAGAAAATCGAGCTTCTGCTCCAGGATATAGTCGAAGTTCAGGGTGTTCCCGAGAGACAGCCTGTATCCGCGGCCGTAGATGTTCTGCAGAGGATCCGTTGTCGTGAATCCGGACGGGAGGAGGGCTTCATCCACTTTCACATATCTCCCGTCGATGATTCCGGCGGAGTTGAACGGCACCGTATTGTAGATTTCCTGGAAGAATTTCCCGAGGTCGGTGCTGGTCGCGTTGTTGTAGTTCGGGGTACGCTGGTTGCTGAGGCGACCGCCGAGATTGATCCTCATAAGCGTGCTCTTGGTGATGTTGACATCGAGGTTCACGCGATAGTTGTAGCGGTTGTACCTGTAGTTGCTGTTATAGTCCGTTTCATAGACGCGGTACAGGCCTTCCTGCGTATAGGCGCCGAATGAGACGAAGTATTTCACTGTCTTGGTTCCTCCGGACATGGTGAAATTGTGCTGGGTCTGCAATGCGGCTTTTTTTAGCATCAGTCCGGCCCAGTCGGTGTCAGGATAAGTATATGGAGACGAATGGGTCCTGTAGGCTTCTATCATGGCCGGGGTAAACGGCAGAGAAGACTCGGGAGTGCCGCTTTCGAGGGCCGCCCGGTTGTAGGTAGTGGCATACGAGTAGCTGTCCGCAAATTCCGGAATCCTGGTCGGGACCTGCACTGCATACGATGTGGAAAGGTTGATCTTCACCTTGCCTTCTTCACCGCGTTTTGTGGTAACGAGAATCACTCCGTTCGCTCCCCTCACTCCGAAAACGGCCGTAGCGGAAGCGTCTTTCAGGACCGTAATGTCGGCTATTTCGTTCGGATCCAGCTGCGAAAAAGAACGCTCCACGCCGTCTACCAGAACAAGCGGAGACGAAAGATCCGTGGACAGCGAGCCGACACCCCTGACATACAGGGTAGCGTCGTCTTCACCCGGCTGGCCCTTGGACTGGACGCTGGCGAGTCCGGAAATCTTTCCGCTCAGGGCGTTGGTGATACTCCCAGAGGGGGTTTTCATGACATCGCTGCTGTTCATGGACGAGATGGCTCCCGTCACGGTCACCTTTTTGACCGTACCGTAGGCGACGACCTGTACCTCGTCAAGGCTATAGGCATCAGGTTCGAGCCTGACCGTAAGCGGGTTTTCCCCGTTCCAGGTCACTTCCTTGTCTTCGTATCCCAAAAAAGTGACGATCAGGACATCCCCTTCGCGGAGTTCCATCGAGAATTTCCCGTCGGCGTCAGTAATGGTTCCCGTCAGAAGATCCTTTACCCGGATGGCAGCTCCTGCTACCGGCCCGTATTCATCCACGACGACACCGGACATCGGTTTCCCGCTCTGCCGGCCCTGTTCCTGCAGACCGGAACCGCTGCCGAAAGCGCCAGCCGGGCACACGGCAAGCAGGACCGCGACGAGTAAGCAGAATTTATTTTTCATAATCGGTTCAGTGTTATCAGGAAACTGTTCCGCTGCGGACAGTTCCATGTTGTTTCCGACAGCGAAGTAAGCGAAGCCCCTGAATCGGCGCCCCTAAAATCGTCCCGAAAAGTGCATAGCCCGGTCCTTTGGATTATTTGTGCCCCTTTTAGGACAATTCAGGCACGCCGCAGTGCACCCCAATTACACGTCCTGCCGGGGCGTCAGAACGGGCGCAATGCAAGGCCGCCAAGGGCGAGGCAACGGGAGTTTACTCCCCGTAAACGACCAAGCCGAACCCGCCGGCAACGCCGCAGTGCACCCGCTATGACGCCCCGGACCGGCGATAAGACTGAGGCGAAACCTTATAATACTCCTTAAAACACCTGCTGAAATACCGCGGCGAAGAAAACCCGAGAGAATATGAAATTTCGGAAATATTGGAATCGGGAGATTCGAGAAGCATTTTGGAGGCCTCTTGCATTTTGAGATTAAGGGTAAAATCATTAGGGGTTATTCCCAAAACGGCCTTGAAAAATGCAAACATTTTGGAACGGCTCATGTTGAGGGAATCGGCAAGAGTGTCCATGTTGAACTGAGGATCGTCGAAATGGCTTTTTATGATGGAAGATGCCTTGTCTATGATGATTTTGTCGGACATTTTGAGAGCGGATGGAGCTCCGGAAGGCTGATGGTTCTCATTTTTACGGAGAAGCAGTCTGCGGTTACGTACGAGATTGTCGCAGCGGGTCAGGAGAAGTTTTACATTGAAGGGCTTTTGTATATATTCGTCGGCACCGTATATATAGCCCATCATACGCTCTTCTTCGGAATCGATTGCTGTCAGAAGGACAACAGGGATATAGCATATCTCCAGATTAGTCTTGATTCTGCGGCAAAGTTCCTTCCCGGACATTCCGGGCATCATGACATCGCTTACGATCAGATCCGGCAGGATTCCGGAAGCCAGGGAAAGGCCGTCATGCCCGTTTGAAGCCTTGCAGACCCGGTATGCCGGTGAAAATATCTGACAAAGCATTTCGAGCATTTCCGCATCGTCATCCACTATCAGGACGGTAGGCCTGTCGTCGCCCGGGGCATCGGTCTCAGGAAGCGGCTCGGATTCCGTAATGTCCAGGGCTCCTGCCATATAGCCCTCGTCTATGGAATAGCCGACCTTTGTATGCTCCAGCTCCTCGCGGGAAAAATGGTCGTTGCCCAAAAGCAGCCCGACAGTAAAGACGCTGCCTTTTCCCGTACCCCCCCCCGTTACTTCGAGACTGCCTTTGTGGGCTTTCATGATTTCCCTTGAAAGTGCCAGGCCGATCCCGGTTCCGGAAACGGAATCCCCGTCTCCGGACCTGTAGAACCTCTCGAAAATCCGTGTCCTGTCCTCCTCGGGGATCCCACGTCCCGAATCCGAGACGGAAATCTCCGCAGACTGAAGTTTTCTCCTGACACTCACTGCAATACGGCCTCCATCAGGAGTGTACTTGAAAGCATTCGACAGCAGATTGAAGATGACTTTCTGCATCTGCACGGGATCGAACCACGCATCTACTGACTTTTCCACCGGCTCGAACAGATATGCGATCTTCCTCGAGCGGGCAGTCTCCTCGAAAACCTGCCATACAGCCTGGGTAAAGCCGACCAGATCAAGCTGTTCCACTTTCAGTTTCAGAAATCCCTGCTCCTGCCTGCGAAAATCCAGAAGTTCGGAAATAAGCCTTTTCAGACGCATCGCGTTCGCCCTGATCTTCCCGAGTTTCCTGGCTACCGACGGAGAAAACGACTCGGTAAGCAGGAGATTTTCGATTTGCCCGGTTATCAACGTCAGCGGTGTCTTGAATTCATGCGAAACATCTGTAAAGAATCTCAGTTTCACTTTATTGAGCTCCTCTATCCGGGACTTTTCCTCTTTCTCTTTCCTCAGGGTATCGGCCCATTCCTTTCTGTTCCGGCGCGATCTCCAGACAGCATAGCCCGCCAAGGCGGCAACGAGAGAATACAGCAGCAATGCCCACCACCTGGCATAGAGAGGCTTGCTGATCGATACCGACATTTCCCCGTACATTTCCTCCCCTGTCCTGTCACCCGCCGAACGGACTTTCAAAGTATATTTCCCCGGAGGCAGGTTAGTGTAGTTCAGGGTGCCGGATGTCGCGGGAATCCAGTCGGAATCGAAACCTTCGAGCATGTAGGAATATTCCACCTCGTTCAGATAAGGCACATAGTCCGACACTGAAATGCCGATGCTGAGATTATTCTGGGATGAGGACAGGCGGAGTTCACGGGTAAAGGGCAATGAGTTTTCGAGTATGCCCGTCCCGTCATTCGGGAAGACCCTGGAATTGTTCACGTAAAGTTCGGAAAAATAGAAATTCCCGTCATTGGATTCCGGTCTGTAAAGGGAATTCTCGTCGAACGAGATCATCCCGTTCATCCCTCCTATAAAGACGATGTTGTCCAGACATTCGTATATTCCTCCGCCGTCTCCCGTCGAAAACACGTCCGTCTTTCCGACAGGCCGTCCGAGATCGGTAAACGGAGAATAGAGGGTTACCCCGTTATCGGTAGTAATCAGGATGCCGTTCCTCGAAGTTTCGATGAGATTGTAGCAATAATTGCTCGCAAGATTGTTTTCAAGCCGGGAAAGAGTCCTGAACCCGTCAGTCTCGTAATCATACACTTTTACACCCTGTCCGAGCGTCGCGATATAAATCAGTCCGCTTGCGGTCTCGCATATCCTGGTGACCCTGCAAGGCACCGACGTACTGTCCGTACGGACCGGTTCCGGCTTTCCGCCGGCCCGCAGATCCATCCGCGACAGCCCAGTCCTGCCGGCCATCCACAGGACCTCCCGGGAATCGATGGTGAACGTCAGTACGGGCCCGTATGACAGCAGCCTTGAAAACCTGTCCGTCTCAGGGTCGAGAGTCCAGATGCCGTTCCGTGCCGAGACATACAGCAGCCCTTCATGGAAAAGCATACTGTATATTATATTGTCAGGCCCGCCGTTTCTTTCGACAGGGTAGTTGTAGAATCTCCCGCCCGTACAGTCGTACCTGCCCATCCCGCCGGTATGCGTTCCTACATACAGTACATCCCTCTCGCGGTCATAGGCGAGTGCCTTTATGTTGTCATGTCTGACGGAATTTCCGTCAGAGGCCCTGAAATAGCTGAATTTCCCGCTCTTGCGGTCGAAACAGTTAAGTCCTCCGCCGTCGGTGCATATCCACAGCCTCCTGTGCCTGTCCTCCAGCATCTGCCCCACGATAGGATAGTTCAGGCCTCCGGCACCGGCATCGCCCGCCTCGTAATACGTAAAGATGTCTCTGGAGGGATTCACATAATTCACCCCTCCGTAATATGTGCCGGCCCAGATGGTATTATGTCTGTCACGGTAGAGGGAAAACACCGAAGAATGCGAAAGCGAACCGGGCCGGGAGCTGTCAGCCGGGATCAAAGTGTATTCATCAGTGTAGGGATTGTATATCTGCAGCCCGTCGAAAGTGCCGAACCAGATATTCTGCTCCTCGTCCTCCGCGAATTCCCTTATCTGCCTGCTTGCCACCTTTCCCTCTCCGTACGGCTCCTTGCGCAGCACGCCGTCGCGTTTTATGGAATACAGGCCGTCCATCCTCGAAGCTATCCACAGCTCGTTTCTGCTGCTTTTGAAGATGCTGTATATCTCGATTCCGGGAAGAAGGTTCTGCAACGGTCCGCCATTGTCCGAAAGGAAAAGGCCTTTCGGACTTCCTGCCCAAATCCTGCCGTCCTCTATCAGGATGCAGAAAATCCCTTCCAGCCCGAGTTTTCTGACAAACACCTCCTGCCCCGACGCCGCATCGAACCTGTAGAGCGAATCGCTTACGGTGTACCAGGCATCCCCTCCGAACGATGTCAGCGCCCCGATTCCCGACGGCCGGACCATATTGAAGGTCTCCTGCCTGATGTCGTATCTGACCAGCGAACGTTCCGAACGGATGAAGACATCCCCGCGGCCGTCCCCTACTATCCTGCCGGCTTCGTTTCCTGTCAGGAACCGGCTCCCGCTCTCCTGGATTCCCGCCGTTTCCGGCTTGAAGCCATGCACGCGCCTCCCGTCATAAAGATACACCCCTTCCCTTGTCCCGAACCACATCCTGCCGAGCGTGTCCTCGTAGATTGCAAGCACCGTAGGCTGCTCCAGACCTTCTGCAGGCCCTATTTTCCTGAAGTAGGGTGCACAAAGACACTGTTCCCGGAGCGCAGCGGCCAGAAACAGTACGAAAAGTATTTTCATCAAGTTCCGCAAAGCGAGTACGGCTGTCAGTTATCAGTTCCATAGCAAAAATACGGATATTCTGCAGAACTTCAATATTTTTCTGCCCCTGCGGGGCGTAACAAAAAAGGTGATGGGCCGGACTTTCGCCCCATCACCTTCCACACACCACGATTCAATTCTATCGGGAAACGGCATACGGCCGTCCCTCCCGTTGTTCATTATGCAGCGAAAATAAACAAACGGGAAACAGGGAAGGTTTCAAATTCTGAAAAAACGGGTCTCAAAAACCGAAAAACTATTCCGTTATCCGGAGATATTCAGAAGGGGTAGTGCCTGTCCTTTTGCGGAAGCAGCGCAGAGCCGTGGCCTTCGAGCGGAATCCGACATAAAAGAAAGCATCATAGACATTCTTGATTTTTCCCTGCCTGGCAAGTTCCAGAAAACAGTCGATCCGGTAGGAATTTATGAAATCCGAATAATTCTCGTACCCGGCATCCTTGAGAGCCTGCGACAGGTAGCGGGTATTGGTGCCGATAAGGGCCGCCAGCCTGACAGCACTCATCTCCGGGCTGCGCCATACCTCCTCGTCCTTCATCAGTCTGTCGAGTTTCTCCATCAGCGGATCCGCAAGTCCCGGCCGTTTCTGCGGCAGAGATTTCCCGGCTCCGGAGAAAACCGCGTCCGGCACCGGCTCCGGAACGTCCGTATCTTCCCGGGGCAGCGAAAAGCGGATAAAAAGTTCCTGATATGTTATGACTATGCAGAAGACCGTACAGACACTCAGATGGGCGATGCTGACAGCCGCCGAGCCGGTCAGCATAAAAATGAAGTAAAGCACCGCGATGAGAGCTACCGTCATAGTGTATCTCACAATCCAGGCATTGGAAACGCGGCTGCGCCGCCAATTGTAAGGAATTACAAGCAGGACAGCGCAATACGGCAGAATCAGCACGACAAGGATGGCAAGGCGCAGCCAGACGTCGGGTTCGCTTATGTTACGGACTATGTCGGCAAAGGACTGGAGCGTAGTGGCCCTTACCGGAAATACGGTCAGACAGAGCACCAGGAATATCCACGGACTGAACATCAGGAAACCGCGTTTCAAGGTCAGCCAGCCGGGACTGATGACTTCGACAGGGTAAAGATACAAAATAATGATGGCAAGCAGGCCTCCGGAAAGATTCAGCAATGGCATGACACTTCCGGACTCTATGACTCCCGCCCGGACAAGAACCGACCGCAGGAAAAAAGCCATGGAAATAAGAATCCAGACTGCGGCAAGAAAAAGTCTGGAGCGGTCGCCTTCATCGCGACGCAACCACAAAAGAATCCCGCAAAGCAGGAATGCCGCTACGGAAAAATCCAGAACAAAACCCAATGTAGCCATATCGACGACTTGCATATATTCCGAATAGAGTGTCCAGCAACCTTTTTATCCATACAAAATTAAATATTTATCGGATTCCGGCCAATATTGTCCGCCGTTAATATTATCTTTGGGCGATTTTTCACAGAAAGAGAAACATTAACCATTCGACCATGAGTCTGTACTCATTTTACCGGATCAGCAAGCCGTCTGCGGACAAAGTGCCGGACGATGCCGTCCGGGATGTCTACAAGTCGCTGCGGCGCAAGACTTTCTGGGGTGCAACGATAGCCTACAGCCTGTACTATGTTTGCCGGCTGAGCCTGAGCGTCGTCAAGCAGCCTCTCATCGACTCGGAACTTCTGACGGCCGGGCAGCTGGGCATCATCGGCTCGGCGCTGCTGTTCGTCTACGCCGTCGGCAAGTTTATGAACGGCTTCATCGCCGACTACTGCAACATCAGACGCTTTATGGCCACCGGACTGGCTGTTTCCGCCGTCATAAACCTGATAATGGGCGTTTTGGGCTTCATCACCTCTTCAATCGGAATAGCCTCGATAGCCCTGTTCATCTCATTCGCCATTCTCTGGGGCATCAACGGCTGGATGCAGTCGATGGGCTCCCCTCCGGGCATCATCAACCTTTCCCGCTGGTTCCCGATGAACAAGAGGGGAACCTACTACGGGATTTTCAGCGCCAGCCCCTATCTCGGCGAATTCCTGTCATTCATCGTCATCGGAGCCATCGTAGGCACTTTCGGCTGGCAGTCCGGCTTCATCTTCTCAGCCGCGGCGGGCGTAGCCGGCACCCTTATCATACTCTTTTTCGTAAGCGACACCCCGGAAAGCAAGGGACTGCCGTCAGTACAGGTCCTTTCGTCGGAAGAACCGAGAAAAGAAGACCGGATGAGAACCGTAGAGGTCCAGAAAACGGTCCTGAAACATCCGGGCATCTGGGTTATCTCGGCCGCCAGCGCATTCATCTATATCACGAAATACGCAGTAGCGGGCTGGGGCGTACTCTTCCTGCAGAAGGAAAAACTGTTCTCGCTCGAGGAAGCCTCACAGATTATAGCATTTTCGGCCATCTTCGGCGTTCTCGGCACGGTCACTGCCGGGTGGCTCTCCGATTCCGTATTCAGGAGCGACCGCATCAAGCCGGCGATACTGTCCGGAATCCTCAGTTTCGTGTCTCTGGCCCTGTTCCTTTTCTCCGACGGAAGCTATATCGTCAACATCCTTTACATTTCCCTTTTCAGCCTTTCCATCGGAGTGCTCTACTGCATAGTAGCCGGGCTGATGGCAGTGGACATCGTTCCGAGGAAAGCCACCGGAGCAGCCCTGGGCATAGTCGGCATTTCGAGCTACATAGCAGCCGGAATCCAGGACATCGCCAGCGGGTATCTGATAGACGGGAATATGCAGAAAACCACAGAGATAGCCGACGCCGTCTATAACTTCACCCCGGTATCGGTCTTCTGGCTTACGGCAGCCCTGATATCTTTCCTCCTTCCGGTGCTGAACTGGAAGAAAATGATGAAAAATCAGTGAATTCCGCAGATTTTGCGTAAATTTGCAGGCTTGAAACATACGGACAAGCAGGCCCCGACGCTTCGGAGCGTGTCCGTTTCCCGCTGGGAATCAAATTATTATTAATTAAAAATAATAACAATGAGTTTGAAAATTGTAGTATTGGCAAAACAAGTCCCTGACACCCGTAATGTCGGGAAAGATGCCATGACGGCCGACGGTACCATAAACCGTGCGGCACTCCCTGCCATCTTCAACCCGGAAGACCTCAATGCCTTGGAGCAGGCTCTCCAGTTGAAAGAGAAGCATCCGGGCTCGACGGTCACTATGCTGACTATGGGACCGGGACGTGCAGCGGAGATCATTCGTGAAGGACTGTACCGCGGTGCAGACTGCGGCTATCTGCTTACTGACCGCGCATTCGCGGGAGCAGACACGCTGGCCACGTCATACGCATTGGCTACAGCCATCCGCAAGATAGGGGAATACGACCTCATCATCGGAGGACGTCAGGCCATAGACGGGGATACGGCCCAGGTAGGGCCACAGGTAGCCGAAAAGCTCGGCCTTGCTCAGGTGACATACGCGGAAGAGATTCTCGACGTGGATGAAGCCGCAGGGAAGGTGACCATCAAGCGCCATATCGACGGAGGCGTAGAGACGGTAACGGCGCCGCTCCCCCTTGTCGTCACGGTAAACGGAAGCGCAGCCCCGTGCCGTCCGCGCAATGCCAAACTGGTACAGAAATACAAACGCGCCCTCGGCGCACAGGAAAAGGCGGAATTCGCGAAAAACGGCACAGAGGTACCGTATGCAGACCTGTATGCGGCACGCCCTTACCTTAATATTACGGAGTGGAGTGCCGCCGATGTCGATGCGGACCTGGCGCAGTGCGGTCTGAGCGGTTCTCCGACAAAGGTAAAGGCCATCCAGAACATTTCGTTCCAGGCCAAGGAAAGCAAGACCCTGACCGGAAGCGACGCCGATGTCGAAGGGCTGATTGTAGAACTTTTATCAAACCATACGATAGGATAAGTCATGAACAACGTATTCGTATATCTTGAAATAACAGAAGGCAATGCAGTGGCCGATGTCAGCCTCGAACTGCTGACCAAAGGCCGCAAGCTGGCCGACCGTCTCGGCTGCCGTCTGGAAGCCATAGCAGCAGGCCACGGCCTTGCAGGCATCGAGAAGCAGGTAATGCCTTTCGGTGTAGACAAATTGCACGTTTTCGATGCGGAAGGGCTTTTCCCTTACACTTCCCTCCCGCATTCTTCCATTCTCATAAATCTGTTCAAGGAGGAAAAGCCGCAGATCTGCCTGATGGGGGCTACGGTAATCGGCCGCGACCTCGGTCCGCGCGTATCTTCAGCGCTGACCAGCGGTCTGACAGCAGACTGTACCGCCCTGGAAATCGGCGAACACGAAGACAAGAAGGCAGGCAAAGTCTATGAAAACCTGCTTTATCAGATCAGGCCTGCATTCGGGGGCAACATCGTCGCCACCATCGTCAACCCTGAACACCGCCCGCAGATGGCTACCGTCCGCGAGGGTGTGATGAAGAAGGAAATCCTCGACGCGAACTACAAGGGCGAAGTGATAAACCACGATGTAGCCAAATACGTTCCCGAGACGGATTATGTCGTAAAGGTCATCGACCGTCATGTGGAAAAGGCAAAGCACAATCTCAAGGGAGCTTCCATCGTAGTAGCCGGAGGATACGGCATGGGGTCGAAGGAAGGTTTCGACATGCTGTTCGAACTGGCGAAAGAGCTCCATGCAGAGGTAGGCGCCAGCCGTGCCGCGGTGGATGCCGGGTTTGCCGACCATGACAGGCAGATCGGACAGACAGGCGTGACCGTGCGTCCGAAACTCTATATCGCCTGCGGTATCAGCGGGCAGATCCAGCACATAGCCGGAATGCAGGAGAGCAGCATTATCATTTCCATCAACAACGACGAGAACGCCCCTATCAACACGATAGCCGACTACGTCATCAACGGCACTGTTGAGGAAGTGGTACCAAAGATGATCAAGTATTATAAATCTCCCAGCAAATAGAAGATATGGCCAATTTCTATACAGAACATCCGGAACTGCGCTATCATCTGAACAACCCGATGATGAAGCGCATCTGCGAACTGAAGGAACGCAACTACAGGGACAAGGACGGGTTCGACTATGCGCCGCAGGACTATGCGGATGCCATAGACTCTTACGACAAGGTCCTGGAAATCACTGGCGGAATCACCGAGGAAGTCATAGCTGCGAATGCAGAAAGCGTGGATCTTGAAGGTCCGCACTGTGCCGACGGCCGCGTAGAATACGCCAGCGGCACGAAGGTGAATATGGACGCGATGGTGAAGGCCGGTCTTAACGGAATGACCATGCCGCGCCGCTTCGGAGGCTTGAATTTCCCTATCACCCCGTACACAATGTGCGCAGAAATCGTGGCTGCCGCAGACGCCGGATTCAGCAATATATGGTCTCTGCAGGACTGCATCGAGACCCTCTATGAATTCGGGAACGAGGACCAGCACAGCCGCTTCATCCCGCGGGTATGCGCCGGGGAGACCATGTCCATGGACCTGACGGAGCCGGATGCCGGTTCCGACCTGCAGAGCGTGATGCTCAAGGCCACGTACGACGAGGCTGCCGGCTGCTGGAGGCTGAACGGCGTAAAGCGTTTCATCACGAACGGCGATGCCGACCTGCATCTCGTCCTGGCACGTTCAGAGGAAGGGACAAAGGACGGACGCGGTCTTTCCATGTTCATCTATGACAAGAGGGACGGCGGAGTAAATGTGCGCCGCATCGAGAACAAGCTCGGTATCCACGGCTCGCCAACCTGCGAACTGGTTTTCAAGAATGCCAAGGCAGAACTTTGCGGCGAGCGCAGGCTCGGACTGATCAAGTATGTGATGGCACTGATGAACGGAGCCCGTCTCGGAATCGCGGCACAGAGCGTGGGCCTGAGCCAGGCTGCATACAATGAGGCCCTCGCCTATGCAAAGGACCGCAGGCAGTTCGGCAAGGCTATCATCGAGTTCCCGGCGGTATATGACATGCTTTCGCTTATCAAGGCAAAGCTGGATGCCGGCCGCGCCCTGCTTTACCAGACGTCCCGCTATGTGGACATCTACAAGGCTCTCGACGATATAGCACGCGAGCGCAAGCTTACCCCTGAGGAGCGTCAGGAACAGAAGAAATATGCAAGGCTTGCCGATTCGTTCACTCCGCTTGCCAAGGGTATGAATTCAGAGTATGCAAACCAGAACGCATACGACTGCATCCAGGTACACGGCGGCAGCGGCTTTATGCTCGAATACGCCTGCCAGCGCATTTACCGCGATGCCCGCATCACCAGCATCTACGAGGGTACGACCCAGCTGCAGGTGGTCGCAGCCATCCGCTATGTGACCAACGGTTCGTATCTGGCTACCCTGCGCGAATTCGAACAGGAGTCCTGCTCCGAGGAAATGAAGCCTCTGATGGAGCGTGTCAAGGCTATGACGGACAGATTCGAAGCCTGCACGAACCTTGTGAAGGAAGCCGGAGACCAGGAATTCCACGACCTGATGGCCCGCCACCTTTACGAGATGGCAGCGGACTGCGTGATGTCGCACCTTATCATTCAGGACGCCACACGCGCTCCGGAACTTTTCACCAGCTCTGCAAAAGTCTATCTGAACTTCGCAGAGGCAGAAGTTGCCAGACACGGCGCATTCGTCCAGAACTTCAACAAGGAGGACATCTCCTGCTACAGGAAATAATTTCCAGCCAGCACAATCCGAAAAGGACCCGGCCCAAAGTTTTGAGCCGGGTCCTTTTATTGCTCTTGCAGTGCGCTCTGCAGGGGATTTTGGGGTACGAAAAAAGGACAGCCCCGATGAGCTGTCCTGAGTAGTAGCGGGGGAAGGACTCGAACCTCCGGCCTCCGGGTTATGAGCCCGACGAGCTACCAACTGCTCTACCCCGCGATATTGGACTGCAAAGGTAAGAATAAAATTTAATAATGCAATGTTTTTTGCAAAAATTTTTACGGCCAGGTCAAAAGGCAAGTGCTACGCGAAGAGGAAGGAGATAATGCCGTTCAGGTCGGAAGAAGGGACGGAAACCTGTTCGCCCGTGGCAAGGTTCTTCAGATTCACGACATTGCGGGAGATCTCTTCTGCCCCGGTAATGGAAATGAACGGGACATGTTTTTTTGCGGCATAGTCGAACTGCTTCTTCAGCTTGGCGGTATCGGCATAAATCTCGCAGGAAACGCCGGCTTCACGCAAAGCCCTGGCCACAGGAAGAATGTATTTCAGTTCATCCGTCCCCATATTGGCAAACAACAGTCTTGTCGACGATGTGACCTCCTTCGGGAACTTGTCCAGCCCTTTCAGGACGTCGTATATCCTGTCTGCACCGAACGATATGCCCACTCCGGACATGTCCGGCAGACCGAAGATGCCAGTAAGGTTGTCATAGCGGCCGCCTCCGCAGATGCTGCCTATCTGGAAATCCACAGCCTTCACCTCGAAGATCGCTCCCGTGTAATAATTCAGCCCGCGGGCCAGTGACAGGTCCATCTCCACCTCCCGGGAAATCCCGGCAGCGCCGATCAGCCCGAAGAGTTCATCCAGTTCATCCAGTCCCTTGAGTCCGGTCTCGGAAACCAGCCCCGAAGCAGAACCGCCGCTCATCAGGGCACGCATGGCGGCTATCTTTTCCGAACTGTTTCCTTTCAGGGTCAGCACCGGCTCTATCACAGCTATTGCCGCATCGGTCAGTCCCCTTTCCCTCATTTCCGCTTCCACTGCCTCCAGGCCGATCTTGTCGATCTTGTCGATAGCTACGGTAATATCCACGACCTTGTCGGGAAAGCCCGCGATCTCGGCCAGGCCGGAAAGCACCTTCCTGTTGTTCACCTTTATCAGCACAGCCACATCGAACAGCGAAAACACCCTGTCCACTATCTGCACGAGTTCCAATTCATTCAGAAGCGACCTGGAACCTATCACATCGGCGTCGCACTGATAAAACTCCCGGTAACGCCCCTTCTGCGGCCGGTCAGCCCTCCACACAGGCTGGATCTGATACCTCTTGAACGGGAAAACCAGTTCGTTCTGATGCTGCACCACAAAACGGGCGAACGGCACGGTCAGATCATATCTCAACCCTTTCTCGCATACTCTGGAAGTCAGGGCCCGGCCGTCGATGCCTCCGTCCCCGTCCATGAACCCGCCGATATCCACTCCTGAAAAAGCGTCGCCGGAATTCAGGATACGGAAAAGGAGCTTGTCGCCTTCCTCGCCGTATTTGCCGAGCAGCGTACTCAGATTCTCCATCGACGGAGTCTCTATCGGCATGTAGCCGTAAGTCCTGAAAACCGATTTTATAGTGTCGAATATATAATTTCTTCCGGCCATTTCCGCAGGCCCGAAGTCTCTCGTCCCTTTCGGTATCGAAGGTTTCTGTGCCATAATATCTCCGTTTTATGCGGTGCAAAGATAATAATTATACGGAATAAACAGACCTGTATGCAAGACGGTGTACCATAATTGCAGACTGCTGCGTTATTTTATCAATTCCGATACCCCTTGGGGGTGCGCCAAAATTTATCATTTTGACACACCCCCAAGGTTTTATCAGAAGTTTGCAGATCGATCGGATGTCTATGAAAACAAGACAAATGATGAGAGAACGAAAGCCACCAGAAGGAGTGCCCCGACTCTCTTGAGTATTTCCAATGCCAATTCTCTCATACGTTTACCGGATTATTAATCAAACACGCCTTAAAGATGCGTCTTTCCGGCAAAACGTTGCAGCAAATTTCCGAAAGTCCGTAATTATTTCGCCCTGACATACCTGTCGATGGCTGCTGCGGCTTTTCTGCCTGCGCCCATCGCGAGTATGACGGTAGCCGCGCCTGTAACGGCATCCCCGCCGGCAAAGACGCCTGGACGGGTCGTCGCCCCGTCTTCGTCAGCCGTAATGCAGCCGCGCCTGTTTGTATCCAGACCTTTTGTGGTCCTGGCAATAAGCGGATTGGGCGAGGTGCCCAAGGCCATTATCACCGAGTCTGCCTCGATTTCGAATTCCGAACCGGGAACCGGCACCGGAGAACGTCTTCCGCTCTCGTCAGGCTCCCCGAGTTCCATTCTTATGCACCTTATTTTCCGTACCCAGCCCTTTTCGTCTCCGATGATTTCCACAGGATTGGAAAGCATCATGAATTTCACCCCCTCTTCCTTGGCATGGTGCACCTCTTCACGACGTGCCGGCAGTTCGTTTTCCGTCCTCCTGTAAACTATGGATACATCTCCCCCGAGCCTTAGTGCGGTACGGGCAGCGTCCATCGCCACGTTTCCTCCACCTACGACCACCACCTTCCCGGCATGCATCACCGGGGTCAGATAGTCGTCCCGGTAAGCCTCCATCAGGTTGTTTCTCGTCAGGAACTCATTGGCGGAAAAGACTCCGTTCAGATTCTCTCCGGGGATATTCATAAATCTCGGCAGACCTGCTCCGGAACCTATGAATACGGCATCGAAACCTTCATCGTCGAGAAGCGAATCCACGGTAACTGTCCGCCCCACGACGACATTCGTCTCTATCTTCACCCCCATGGCCCGAACATCCGCAATCTCTGCCGCCACTACCCTTTCTTTCGGAAGCCTGAACTCGGGGATTCCATACTCCAGCACCCCTCCGGCCTTGTGCAGGGCCTCGAAGACAGTCACGTCATAGCCCCATTTTGCCAGGTCGCAGGCACACGCCAGCCCTGCCGGGCCGCTTCCCACGACTGCAACCTTATGTCCGTTCGGTGCAGCCTTCACCGTTTTTTTCGCATTGTTTTCACGGCTCCAGTCCGCCACGAATCTCTCTAACTTCCCTATCGCCACCGGTTCGCCCTTTACCCCGAGAATGCAGCTGCCTTCGCACTGGGTTTCCTGAGGGCATACACGCCCGCAGACTGCGGGCAAAGACGAGTCTTCCGCTATGACAGCAGCGGCCCTGGCGAAGTCTCCTGCAGCTACTGCCGCGATGAATTCCGGAATCTTCACCGAAACAGGGCAGGCCGAAACGCATCTCGGATTTTTGCAGTGCAGGCATCTCGTAGCCTCCAGCACAGCCTCTTCTTCGTTATAGCCGTAGCAGACCTCTTCGAAATTGGCCGCCCTTACCTTGGGGTCCTGTTCCCTTACCGGGACTCTCGGTATCTTGTTTGCCATAATATTTCCCCCTTACCTTATCTTACACTTGTGATCGGCCTCGATTTCCTCCGACTTGTACATCGTCTGGCGGCGCATCGCCTCGTCGAAATCGACATCATAGCCGTTGAACTCCGGCCCTTCGACGCAGGCGAAACGGGTTTTCCCCGCCACAGTCACCCGGCAGGCCCCGCACATTCCCGTCCCGTCCACCATCAGCGTGTTCAGGCTGACCGTCACAGGCAGGCCGAGCTTCTTCGCCGTCAAGGTCGCGAACTTCATCATTATCATAGGCCCTATCGCTACGGCCTGCGTATATTCGTTCCCGTCTTCAAGGACGATTTTCTCCAGGAGCCCCGTCACCATTCCCTTGAAGCCTTCGCTTCCGTCATCGGTGCAGATGTACAGATGATCGCAGACCTCGGCCATTTCCTTCCTGTAAATCAGAAGATCGGCCGTCTTCGCGCCTATGATCACGTCCACATACGCGCCATGGGCCTTGAGATATTTCACCTGCGGATAAACCGGAGCCGTACCCACTCCGCCGGCTATGAAGATGTAGCGGCTTGACGCAAGCTCTTCATCCGGCTTCTCCACGAAATCGGACGGCAGGCCGAGCGGCCCCACGACATCGGCAAGGGACTCCCCGGCCTCGAGGGCGCAGATTTCCTTTGTAGAAGCCCCGATTTTCTGGGTAACGATTGTCACAGTTCCTTCATCGGCATCGTAATCACTGATAGTCAGCGGAATCCGCTCCCCATGCTCATCCGCCCTGACTATCAGGAACTGGCCCGGATTGGCGGAAGAAGCCACTCTCGGGGCAAGTACCCTCATCCTGCATATTGCAGGAGACAGCATTTCTTTAGATATTATCTGATACATACATTCCCTTATTTAGAAAGGTAAATCCCACAAATTTAATAATATTTTTGTCTGATTTTACGTATTCCGATATCTAAAGTTATTTTCAAGAATATACGGCAAGGGGGTGAATCAATGCGCGTCTGCTGTCACCTGCCATTCCCCGGCACTCCCGACAAGCGACATATCCACCGAGACCTGCCGGCTTTCACCCGGGAATAAAGTGAAATAACCGTCGGAAAACAGGGCCGGGAGCAGAGGCTGGCCATCAGTGCCGCGCGCATTCAGTTTTATATAAATTGCCGGGGTGTTTCCGACATTTTTTACCGTCACATAATATACATCATCTTTCTCTTCATAGACAGACGGTCCCGTGATTTCAAGTTCCGGTTCCCCAATCCTGTCGAATTCCGTAAAACCGGAATCGGCGGAAGGAAGCCAATACTCGTTCACGAAAACCTGTCCCGTGGACATATCCTTAAGGTTCAGACGCATAAGGACAGGTTCTTCAGTCTGTACAATATCCGGACTGAAACAGTCAACGACCGAAGATGCGGAAACCTCCCCTTTCCAGACGTGTCGGCCAAGGACATCTCCTGACATACTGTACAGAATGTACTGCAATCTGACCCGGCAATCTTTCCCGGCAGTATTCACCGTCTGGACAACACCTGTTTCCGGATTATACTGGGAATGCAGCTTCTCACAGGCTTTTTTAGCTCCGAAATATGCGGCAGGAGTCTCATAGTCGTAGGTGTAGGTCTGCCACAGGAAACTCGGCCACGCAGGATGGCTCATCCACAGGAGGACTCCCGAGGCATCATTCCACATACGGCTGTTGAAACCTTCGAATATGGCTCTGTAGGCATCGTAGTTATACATCTGCGCCTTGCTGCAGAAATCATCTACACCGTCGGATTCTCCGTAGGCAGAGGCAAGCACATCAATAAATCTGTCAAATGACAGCCAGCCGCCAAAATGGAAGTCGTGGTAGGCCCAGGTATCCGAAACAGGCCACAGGTCTTCTTCGGGAATGAATTTTTTCACAGTCTCGGCCGTAGGGACTGAAATGGTTCCGAGTTCCGTACAGAAGCCTCTCGCGATATTATCCTTGAAATTGTCGGAATGAGGACGCAGCCCCCATGGCCCGCTCGAAGTAAGGTTGACATTAATGGAAGTTCCGGAATAATGCCTGGTACCGTCCGTTTCGGATATTATTCTGGCAAATTCAGGTTCGAGCGCGACAGGAGCGAAACCTTCATTTCTCGGACACCACACCGCTATAGACGGATGATTCCTGTAGCGTTTCACAATCTCCCCGACGTTTTCCGCCATAAGGCGGAAGTCGTCCGGAGCCAGGTTGTATCCCAAGGTCGACATCGGGAAATCATTGAAGACAAGGATGCCATACTTGTCGCACAAAGAATAGAAAACCTCCTCGGCAGATTCTCCCGTCCAGTTTCTTATCATATTGAATCCCTGCTCTTTGTGCATTCTGATATACGGTTCAAGACGCTGCTCCGATACTCTTTTCATAGCATCGTCCATTCCCCAGTTGCCGCCTCTTATGAATATCCGCTGTCCGTTGACCCTGAGCACCAGATATGGAGCACAGCTATTTTCCGAGCGGGAGATGCCCGGAGCATCCTCATCCGCAAGCAGACGCGGGACACCGACGGCAGACCCTCCATAACGGACATTACCGATAAAATCGAATAGGGGCCCGTCGGAAGGATACGCGTCTGTCGGATTGAAATTAATGTCGATAAAGTCCCCGTCGGCGTCACATACCGTAAGGTCATAACTCAGTTCCCTTATCCCGAACCGGAAAGACTTCCTGTCGGATTCCTTTCCGTCTATGTACACGGACACGTCCGCATCGTATAGGTACGGGGTCCCATACCCGTTGGGCCACCACAGTTCCGGATCTTTCTTTTTCAGACCGGGGAATTCTTCCGGTGAAAAAGTGACTTCCTGCAGAGATTTCCCTTCAAGACGGACTTTCTTTGACAGGACAAGCCCGTCAAATGAAAACCGTACTTCCGCATCGCACCCGGATACAGACGCGTTGTACACTTCCGTACTGAATGTTATGTCCGCCGTACTGCAGTCAGGGAGAGGAAGGTCTGTGACGATATGATAATCTTTCAGGACGGCATCGCCCGAAAGACGGAGTTCCACATTCTGCCAGATTCCCATGTTCCTGTCACGTATGCCGGGCACCCAGTCCCAGCCTTCGGAAGAAATGAATGTAGGCCCGTCGAGACACAGCTGTCCGCCATTCGGTCCCATTCCGGCCGCCATCGACTGCTCGTGAGGGATTCCGGGATGTTCCGGAGGATAAATCTTCACGACCAGGACATTTTTTTCCGACCTGTCGAGACATTCCTCAAGATCAAAGTCTCCACGGCAGAAAGCCCCGGCCATTGAACCCAGTCCATAACCGTTGAGCCAGACATCCGCCCTGTAATTTATCCCGTTGAACAGCAGGGATGCTGTCTGGAAATCCTTGTCTTCCGGAATATCGAACACGCAGCGGTACCACCATGCCGTACGGCACAGAGAATCCGGGATGGACAGATTGTTGAGTCCATAATACGGATCGGGGAACACGCCTTCCCTGACAAGATTGGAAAGGACGGTTCCCGGCACTTCGGCATCATACCATCCGGACGTGTCATAGCCAGGAGAGTGGATATCCCCTGCAGCCCCCTTTACCATACTGTCTGACGCAAGTTTCCACTCATTCAGACAGCCGTTTTCCAAAGATTCTTCCACCGGAGATTTTTCCGCACTTCCGCTACGGAACAGACAGGCCCCCGGTTTGCCTGCCGACCTGCTTTCCGGCAGTGTTTCATCCGGCTGAGGCTCTTCCAATCCGGGATTGACCCTTGAAGGGACGTAGGTCACGGAACCGGGAGGCCAGTTATCTGTCCTGAACGGCTCTGCCGGAAGAGAAGCGGAATTCTCCAAATTCGTTATCGGGAAATTCAGGAATGCGTACCGGACCGCCACCGGCTCCCGGACATCGGGACAATGCAGAATCACTTCATCCCCGTCAACTTCAGCATAGGCGGAATGGAAGACCCTGTCTTTACCGGCGACATAAAAATGCTTCGGATATTTGCCGTCCGAGGTCCTCAGGCCTCCGTAGGTGCAGTCGAACCTGACAACCGCTTTCCCGGGCAAGACTTCGAAACTGCGATACCGCGGAGAATGGCATTCGACATCTTTCCCGTATTCATTGGCCAGAGCCAGTCCGGCCAAACGCTCGCCGACAGGCTTTTTCTTCGGGTAATGGGCCATCTGCACCTCTCCGACATCCATCGTGACCACCATATCGCTTGCCGGAACAATATCCCGCATGACAGTCTGGGTCTCACGGAAAAACGCATAGTCATCCCTGTAAAAGTCGGCGGCAGTCGGGGCAGGGGCATCCTCTTCCCTCCAGGAATACGGGGCCACCTGCACATAGTAGAACGGCAGAGTCCCCTGGCCGAACAGTTTTCTCCAGCAGCCGGTCATTTTCGACAACAGGATATGGTACGTGTCGTATTCGCCGGCATTGCTTTCTCCCTGATACCAGAGGATTCCTCTTATGGAGAGTTTGCCGTAGGGATATATCATCCCGTTATAGAGTTTTTCCGTGCGGTTCGTTTCGAGGACACTTCCCGGATCCTTGAGGGCCGGCTGGAGATACCTTGAATTAAGTACAGGAGAGGAAGCCAGGACTTCGTTCGGAGTGTACATCTGGGCGGACATGCTTCCGTGCGAAGTTATGACAAGCCCTACTGGAACAGCCAGACTGTCTATCAGACGTCTTGCGAAATAATATCCCACGCCGGCAAGAGGCCCGGCCGTTTCGGGGGTGCATACCGACCATTTACCGGTCGCCCTGAACTGCGGACTGTCCGCCTGCACACGCTCGCTTGTGATGAATCTCAGCCACGGCACATCCGCATGCGCCACCTCCTCTTTCCAGTTCTCCACCCCGTGATGCCAGGGTTCCGAAGGCTGCATCGTCATCTCCATATTGGACTGTCCGGAAAGAAACCACACCTCGCCTAAAAGGATATTGTCAAAACGGATCGTTTCTCCCTGACAGGCCACATCAAGAGTCTGGGGCTCGACATAGCCTGCAGAGATTTCCGGCACAGGAATCCGGCATTCCCACTGTCCGTTTTCATTGACAACTGCATATCTCGCGGTCTTGTCCCATGAGGCAGACACTTTCACTTTTGCCCCTACGCGGCCTCTGCCCCACACTGTAAAGTCCTTTCCCTGCTGCACGACCATATTGTCTTGTATGGCCGCCGAGACTTCAAAAGGATAGCCGTGGGCTTCGTCCGGGGAATAGATGATCTGGCCGTATTCGAGCAAAGCTTTTTCCAGTCTTTCATAATCGAGATCCTGAACAGGGCAGTCTTTTTCCGCCGACAGCACTGCAGCAATGGCCGCAGACTGGCCGAGAACCATGTAGACCGGCTCCATTCTGATAGAGCCATAGGCGGCATGCGAAGCCGACAGGCAGACAGGGACAAGGAGATTCCGGCATTGTTCCTTTTCAGGGCAGATTGCCCTGTAACTTATAGGGTACACGGATTCATCGGCCCAAAAGCAGCCCTCATCGTGGATTCCCGTCTCCGGATCGGCATACCGGCTCACTACGTGCGAATCAAACCAGTACGTTCCCAATCCGACACTTTCAGGAGCTTTTCTTTGTCCCGTAACATCGGCCTCTGTCATCACATACCCTCCGACCATGCGTCTGGCCTCCCGCACGTAAAGCTGATAAGGGAAATTGCCGTTGTCTTGAAATTCATCTAAAGCAAGTCCCCATTTCTTCATATCATCGCGGACCTTCTCCGGCACACGTACGTCATTTGCAAGGAACCACATCAAACCAAGGACATAATCCCTGTGCATAAGGGCAATCGAATCCCTGGTCCGGTACGAGCCATTCGGGTATGAATAGTTTGCCCCAATGAAATCTGCATGATTCGTATCGGTTTTTCCGTTAGGAATCGGAGTCAGGGTCAAGACATTGCGTAAGCCTGCCTCAGGGTTTGCTTTCAGCCATCTGAGGATGTGCTCATACCACAAAGGCTCATATCTCTCCGGCTTCTCTATCTCTTTTCTGTTTTCAGGGTCATCTGACAATGTAAAACGATAGCAATATGCCTGTATACGGTCATCACTATCGCCTTTCTGCTTGTCACTCAGACCATCCACAAACGGCAGCAACCCTGAAGAAGGGTCTCCTTCCACAATGTAGGGATCTACACAGGCCGCACTTTTGTGGAGTCTGCCCGCCGGCAGGAAACCGTTCATCGTCTCTCCATACATACTGTTCGGTTCACGTCCGACAGTATAGGAAACTCCGGCCGAGGCCATCAGATCTCCCTCATAGGTGGCATCGATGAACATCCTGCCGGAATAGACCTCCCCCGACTCCATCCTTACAGCCGAAATCCTCCCGTCCCGCATCTCTACTCCATCGTCCGGATCCAGACGCCTGTCGAATAGAATCTTGACAGACGTTTCCGCAAGCATCTCTGAAAAGATTTTCTCCGCTACTTGCGGCTCGAACATCCATTGCATTTCCATCAGGACATCACGGCCTTTCCAGAAACTCTTTCCGAGCCTCCGGGCATAATCGTCCCAGCCATAGCCGTTTTTCCACGCAGAATCTGTCAGATAGTAATCATATATTCTTTGGTAAAATTCGCGGGATATTCCACCGATGGCATCCCTGCGGTTTATGTCCGTAGCTCCCAATCCGGAAGCCGAAACTCCTCCGATATGTTCCGTAGGGGATAACAAAAGGACGCTGCTTCCCATTCTCGAGGCCTGAACAGCTGCACAGATGCCGGCTCCTGTCGAACCATACACTATCACGTCATATTCAGCTGCCGCCAGATTCATTGAAAGTACGGATAGCAGGACAAGGGCAAGATTCCTTAACATAATGACAAATTATTTTTCAAGATATTCAAGCGCTTTCTTCTGATAATATGCGAAATCAGGAGCTTTGCCTTCTTTCAGGGCATAAGAATATACGACTTCGCGCATATGCCTGTAAAAAGCTTCATAAGCATGGTAGAGCGGTTGTTTCACATTGTCGTTGTCTATCATCCAGAAGCCTTTGTCCGGCCCTTCGTTGTCATACATTTCCCAGTAAAGGGCGAACGGGCAGCCCCATTCCACTGCAGCACGAATGGTATTGAACGCTCTTTCAGACTGCTCCTCTGCCGAGCGGCCGACTTCAGGAAGGCTGTACCCGAATTCCCCGAGGAAAACTCTCTTTCCCCCGATTCCGGTCTTCGGCTTCATACGGCTTTCTATGTAATCCAACGACTTGAACAGATAGTCACGCAGTTCCGCGTAATCTGCACCTGACACCTCTTCGCTCGTAGATTCGTAAGAAGAATAGGATACATAGTCAACATCGATGTAAGGAAGAATTCTGTTCACTATCCTGTCATAGCCATGGTACATAGCCGGATTCACCCTGTTCACTTCAGCATAATGAAAGACCGACACGTCAGAGTCCACTGCAGAACGCGCATCTTCCACAGCTTTCTGCCGGATATTGTACCAGTCTGTCATGCCTTTGATTCTTTCGGGAGCAATGTTTTCCTGAGTGCGGCTGTAGTTGCCGAGAAGAAGCCAGTCCCCCTCCCAGTGCCCGATATAGAAATTTTTGCCGGAATTCCGGTAATTGTCAAGGAGATAAGCTGCAAATTCGTATATCGCACCGTACTCGGTCCGTTTTTCTGCGTCGTCCATCCCGTCGCTCCAGTCCACACCCGGAACAGTCACCCACATAAAGACATAACGGAAATCCATATCGAGAACCGTCTTGAGGGCAGGACATTCTTTTGCGAGTTCAAGCGGAGCCGCGTTCTTGAAAGATGCCGTTTCCGCATCTCCCTCGACAGGGTTAAGGGCTATCTTTATGATATTGGAACCCATTTCGGCAATCCGTTCGGCCGTTTCAACCACTACCGGCTTTTCCGTGAACTTATAACCGGCGCCTATCGTCTGGGTACCTATGACATAGTTATATTCATCCGCTATTTTTTCCGCTGTCTTTTCTGCATCGGAACAGGAAAACGCCAGCAGACAAGCCGACAGGATTCCTGCATATAAATGTATTGTTTTCATGATAGTCTAAAGATTTTTGCAGGCTTCTTCATTGAAGACTTCGCGGGAGGGCAGCGAACCGTTGTCCCGAAGATACTGCCAGACCCAGCCTTTCATCTTGTTGTAAAAGTTGTAGTGAGTGTACCAGACAGGCTGCTTGACACCTTTGTCATTGATAAGCCAGAACCCTGTCTGACTGCCGTCCGAACCGATTTCATTATTATACATTTCCCAATACAGCACGAAAGGACACCCCCATTCGAGAGCGGCTTTCATCACCATTCTGGACCGCAGGTTCTGGTCGGTGGCGCCGCAGGTACGGAAACTGAAGCCGTATTCTCCGATAAAGACCCGCTTCCCCTCGATTCCAGCCTTGGGTTTCAGCGCTCCGGCGATTGCATTCAAAGCTCTGTGCAGCGTTTCGGAAAGGCTCCCGTAAGTATCAGACGATATGGCATCGTAGGATGAGTACGATACGTAATCCACATCCGTTTCAGGCAGGACTTTATTGACAATCCTGTCATACCCCTTGTCCAGAGCATCCATCACCCTGTTGACTTCACTGTAGTGCCACACCTCGACATCTGAATCAGGGTTTGCGGCCTTGGCGTCATCCACGGCTTTCTGTCTGACGTCGTACCAGTCTATCATCCCCCGGATTCTGTCCTTATCCACAGTCTGGACGTTCCCGTCCGTGTCTGTCAGATGCCAGTCGCCTTCCCAGTGCCCGAGGAAAAATTCCTTGCCGCTGCCGTCGAATGTCTTCAGCAGATAGTCTGCAAGCCTGTACATATTTTCATATTCAGCGTCTTTCTCCTCTTCTGAAAGGCCGTCTGCCCAGGCTGTATCTACCGAAGAATACACCCAGAAGAAATAGTACCTGAAATCCATTTCCAGGATTGCCCTGTAACTTTCATCCTGTTCGAGCATCCTGTCGCAATACTCATAGCCCGGAGCGAGGGACAGCGTGGTCTTCATAATATTCGACCCCATCTCCAGTATCTGCTTAGCCGTCTCCACGAGACGGGTGTCCTCCGTGAATCCATACGATGGGCCTATTGTCTGAGTCCCTATGGCATAATTGTAGGACTCCACTTCTTCCGGATAATCGGCAGGAAGGACAGGGCCGCCTTCTTCCGCGGCCCCGTCTTTTGAAGTGCTGCATGCCACTGTCCCTGAAAGTATAAGGAGGCTGAAAAATGCGATTTTCTTCATCCTATTCCACTTTCTTAAGGGTATAGATGACATTGTGCGTGAAATCATACCTGTCGAACCAGTCGTTGTTGTCCCTTGTATAGAAGTCTCCGCCGTTCGGATTGGCAGGAAGGGTAAGGGTAATACTGCCGTCTCCGAGCTCTGTTACGCTACATTTCATCTCCTCCTCTCCGCTGACGAACGTTACGGAACCGCCAATCACATCGTGTATCCACGAGACATCATCTCCGGCAGGCAGCCAGTTGAAATCATCAGGGTAATGATAGGCGACATTGGTCTTTTGCGTAATATTCAGTTCCTGGAGGAAGGCATAGACAATATCGCGCGAAGCGGACTGTCCGTCCCTGCCTTTGTCGGTAACCATACTTCCGATGGAATTCCCGTCATCCCTTACCGATGTCAATTCGAAAGTCAGGGTATTGTCCAGTTCCACACCATCCTCGTCCGGAACATAAACCAGCGTATTCGCATCGTGCCGGATTTCCACGCCGGTCTTTTGCCCCATACCTGGGGCCGGCCATCTGTCAGATCCGTATTCTATGTCCATATCGGAAATCACGTCTACTGCCGAAACCGACCATTTGCCCAGGAGAATATCCTCAAAGTATGTCACCTCTATCCTGAAGGTACGTGTCAGGCCCGTTTCCGAGGTCACCGTATACTCGACCGGACCTGCCGAAAAATCCTGAGGGTCGTCAGCCGAAGGGGAGACAGTCGCTCCGGGACTGAGGGCAATCTCAATCTTGAGCGAAGTCAGATCGGTGTCCGGAAGGACTTCCAGCCTTATCGTATTGTTCAGATCAAGACCGGCCTTGTCCGGCATCTGTGTCGTGCCTATCTGGCCGGGGGCAGACACCCAGAGTATCTGCCTCTCGTTGCTCGGCTCGTCCAGATAATCCAGCCTGTTACAGCCGGCGACGGCAGCGGCAGCGAGCAGTATCAGCAATGTATATTTTTGTTTCATAACCAATTATCGTTAATTAAGTCCCGGATTATAATCGATTTCGTCCTGGGGGATTTCATAAAAATAGTAGTTCTTCACTAAAGTCTTGCCGTATTGCCGGGCCATCTCCTCCATACCTTTTGTGCGGCGCAGGTCATACAGCCGGTAGAATTCATAACAAAGTTCCCAGGTCCTTTCCCGGACAACGGCTTTTCTGAACTCCTTGTTATCGGCGAAATCGCCCGTCGAATATTCGTCCAGGCCTGCCCGCCTCCTTATCATATTCAAGGCCTCGACTCCTTCCGCAGTGTTGCCGGCCGCTTCTGCGAATGTCAGCAGGATCTCGGAATATCTCACTACCGGATGCCGGTTCCCCGTGTCGCCGTCGGCATTGGAGTCAATGTATTTCGTGACGAACGGACGCTTGCACAGACCGTTCTCGTCAGGCACTCCGTCAATGTATTTCTGTCCGTCTTTCCAGGAGTGGACCTTGCCGCCTACTGTAATTTCCGTACAGAAGAAGGCTTCCTTGCGTTCGTCATTGTCTGCAAATGTGTCATAGAACTCAGTCTCCACCCAGACATGTTCCCATCCATAATAGCAGGAATAGCCTCCGTACCGTGCCGGGAGCACGAATGACTGCTCGTTGCAGTATGGCGTGGTCAGTGTGCTCAGCAGGTTCTTTTCCCCGACAGTCGTTATCGATGATATGGTATAGAAAATCAGTTCCCTGCTCGATTCGTTCTCGGCATCGAAGATATTTGCATAACTGTCATCGAAACCATAGCCGTTATCCTCTGCAGGCCAGAGCACTTCACGGGCCTTGTCCCTTGCGAGGGTATAAAACTCATCTGCCGACGGGACAAACTCATAGCCTTCAAGACCGGATTCCCTGGCGGAAGCCAGAAAGAGGTACGCATCCGCAAGCAGGCCCTGCGCTCCCACTCTGTTCACCCTTCCCCTGCGTTTCTGCGTGTCCATAAGCGACTCCGCCATCTGCAGGTCGGGAATGATGGACTTCGTATAGATATCCTCTATCGAAGCCAGCGGGGCGCCCACAGCCTCATAGTCCTTCAGAGTCTCGAGCCTCAACGGAACCGAGCCGAAAAGCCGGACAAGGTTGAAATAACCGTAGGCCCTCAGGAAATATGCCTCGCCGAGCATCTGGTTTCTGAGATTCGCATCCATAGTGATATTCGGGATGTTCTCGATAAGGGCATTCGCCCTTCCGATGACGAGATAGGCAATCAGGAAACAGTCCTTGGTCTCGGTATTCGTAAGCCCGTCCTGCTGGTTCCTGTCCAGATCGTGCTGTGTGGTGGCAGCATCGGACTTGAGAGTGAACTCTTCCGTAGGACAGGTAGTCGCGAACATGTAGCTGGCCGAAAAGTTCTTGTATGACGGAATTGCCGCATAAGCATACATAAGTCCGGACAAGGCGTCATCCGCCGTCTGGTAAAAATTTTCAGTAGACATGAAGCCATACGCCTTCTCGTCAAGAGAGCACCCTGAAAGAAGACCTGCGGCAAGGCCCATGCATACTATTCCCAATATTCTGTTTTTCATCAGTCTTGAAATTAAAAGTCCAGATTAATACCCAATGAGAATGTTGTCGGTTTCGGATATGTGCCGGTGTCCCAGATTGCCACTTCCGGATCCACTCCGCTGAAGGAAGTGAACACATACGGGTTGGCACAGTTGAAGAATATCCTCAAACCTTTGATGTATCTGATTTTGTTGGCATCGAAGGTATATCCGAACGTAATGTTGGATACTCTTACAAATGACCCGTCCTCTATCCACCAGTCCGACAGTCGCAGGCTCCGGCCTCCCCTGAGACTCGGATACGACTGGGTAGGGTTGTCCACGGTCCAGCGGTTTATCTTCCTTGCATTGCTGAACTTTTCCTGGCTTATGATGTCGTGGCCGAGCAGCCCGTTGAACTGGATATCCAGATCAAACCCTTTATATGTGAATGTGGTACCGAATCCGACAACCCACTTGGGCTGGGCATAGCCAAGAATTTCCATATCATCCGAATTCAGCTCGCCGTTACCGTCCGCATCCCTGTAAAGGAACTCTCCCGGAAGGCCGTCGTCTCCGGTAAGATGGGCGTACGATTCACCTGTCTGGATGATTCCGTCCACCCGATATCCTACTATGGCATCCATCCTCTCCCCGTTTCTCCAATACACACCGCCGTCAGCAAAATTGCCGCGGGAACGCAGAAGGCCCATAGATTCTCCTTCTTCTCCGATATCGGTGACGGTGGTTACGTTATGGGATGCCGTGGCGTTGATATTCCAGGTAAAGTCCCTGCGCCCGAATATGCGTGCGTTCAGGGAAAGTTCGACGCCACGATTGTTCAGTTCGCCTGAATTTACCCATACCGTACCTGTCGCACCGTCATGATGGCTGCCTATTCCTCCCGACAGGGGAAGTTTCCGCTCCCTGAGAAGATCGACGGTATGCTTGTCATAAAACTCCGCAGAGAAAGTGATGGCATTGTCCAGGACAGCGATGTCGACTCCTATATTCGCCTGCCGGGTAGTCTCCCATCTGAGGCTGTTATTGCCCATCTGCGTAAGTCCGAGGCCCGATACCAGCGTATTGCCGTCATAATACTTGTCGTTCAGTTTTCCGCTTATCTTGTCCTTGGTCCCATACACTGCAATGGCCTGGTTACCGGTGGTTCCGTAACTTGCACGCAGTTTCAGCTCATCAATCCAGTTCACATTGTCCTTGACAAAACGCTCTTCCGCTATTTTCCAGCCCACGGCCACTGACGGGAAGAATCCGTATTTGTTGTTCGAACCGAATTTCGACGAGCCGTCGAACCTTCCGGTGAATGTTACGATATACCTGTTGTCGTAAGCATAGTTGATTCGTGACACAAAAGAACTGAGGACCTCTTTCTGCTTGTAGTTGGAGAGCTTGTTCTTCTCAGGATCGCCCATTGCAAGATTCTCGTCCGTCAGATTGTCATTTGCAAATCCCACCGCGACAAGTCCGGCTCCCTCGTTGACCGTCTGCTCGCTTGAATAGCCGAGCATGGCGGTAAAGTCGTGTTTCTTATTTTGTCCGAACGTGTTATGGTATGTCGCATAGACTTCGTTAAGAAGAAGTGTCCCCAAATACCAGTCCATAGATGCCTGTCCCCTGTTCTGGTCTCCGATAGTGGTAGTACGCGGATAGTATTGGTCCGAGACGGACGCACCGAATTTCAAACCGCTCTGGGCCCTGACTGAAAGGCCCTTGCATATGTCCCAGTTGAGATATGCCACCGTATAGAAATCATATCCGTTCGAATGGTTTTTCAATTCGTTGGCAAGCATTACGGGGTTGGTCATATCGGTCGGGTCTTCTTTGTAATAAGAGCCGTCTTCATTATAGACAGGGAAGACAGGATTCCTGTAAAGAGAGCTGTACGTAATATTGGATGGATCCCGGCTCACATAGCTGAAGGACAGGTTCGTCCCGACCTTGAGTTTCTGTCCGATATTCTGGTCGAACTTGAATCTGGTGGAAACGCTTTCATAGCCTGAGCCTATCAATGTTCCGTCCTGGTTGAAATAAGAAACAGAGAACATATAGGCATTGGCCCTGCCGCCTCCGTTCACGGAAACATTGTAGTTCTGGATGAGTGCAGGCTTCAGGATCTCGTCTTTCCAGTTTGTTGTCTTGTTCCAGGCGCCTGACTGTATCTCGGTCAGCGACGGGAAATAGAAGCCGGAATCATCGTATGCGCCTATATATTTCGGCACCCCGATCCTGGTGTCGTTCACTCTGGACTCGTCAGCGAGCAACGCGTATGTGTAAGGATCCTCGATGATTCCGAAATTCGATGTATTCACCCACTGGACACCCGTATTGGCCGCCAGAGAGATGACCGGACGCCGGTTTATCTCTCCGCTCTTTGTCGTAATCATAATCACGCCGTTGGCTCCACGCGAACCGTAAATGGATGCTGCGGAAGCGTCCTTGAGAACTTCTATCGAGGCTATGTCGTTGACATTGATCTGCTTGAGCGCCCCTGCATCCCCGTAAGGGAAACCGTCCACCACATACAGAGGCGAATTGCTTCCCTGTCTGGAACTGACTCCCCTCAGGCGGATTTCCACGGAAGCTCCCGGCTCGCCAGAACTCTGGATGACCTGCAGACCGGCCACCTTTCCCTGAAGCAGCCCGTCTACGCTGGCTACAGGCCGGGACTCGAAGACATCGGACTTGATGGATGTCACAGAACCTGTCAGATCGGACTTCTTGGCCACACCATAACCTATCACCACCACATCGTCCAGGACAGTATTGTCCGGAGTCATCCTGATGTCGATTACGGTGCTGGTTCCGACCTGCCGCTCATAATTCCTGAAACCCAGGAACATAAACTCGAGAACATCTGACGGCGAGGCACTGATCCTGTACCGTCCTTCATCATCCGTAACGGTGCCCTCGGACGACCCTTTCACCATCACCGCCACTCCCGGCAGGGAAATGTCGTCTCCATCCGTCACGATTCCGGTGACAGTACGTTTCTGTTCTTCTTTTATGACAATACGTTTGTCCTGTACGGAAAATGTCAGGCCTTTGCCCTCCAAAAGACGGGACATAGCTTCGTCAATGCTTGCTTTGTCCAGCGATACGGAAATTTTCTCTTCCGTATCGAGTTCCGATTCGTTGACGAGGAAAGAATACCCCGTCTGCCGTTCAATCTCCTTGAATACCGTGGCATACGTCACGTCTTCGGCGTTCATGGACACGGTAACGTCTTGAGCCAAAAGTGTTAACGACACCACCGGCAAAAACAGGAATGCCAATAATGTTTTTTTTAGCATAGATAATAGTGTTATTAATAAAAACGGTTGGTATAAAATGTCCGGAAAAGTTTCCGGTTTCTATAAAGAGCCTGTTTTTGGAAATAATGCCTAAATTGCACCCCGTTTTTTTGAATCCGTTTGGATTTTCGACAAAATTTCAAACAGCTTCTTAGGCATCTATTGTAAATTTGCGCTCCTTATTATATAATTGGAAATAATGCATGACCTTGAAAACATACTGCTCAAAATGAGGACGGGAGGGGGAGACACCTTTGCATTCAAGCAGTTATACGAGATTTTATATCCTGACCTGAAGAGATTCCTCCATTATTTCGACATCAGCGAATTCATCGTGGAGGATATTATTTCCGATGTTTTTATGAACCTGTGGATAAGACGCGACAGGCTCGGCGACATAAAGGATATCAAGAGCTATCTGTTGACCTGCGCAAAAAACAGAATGCTCAGGTACAATAAAAGCATTCGCCTGAAAGAGCGGATTCCCATATCGGATCTCCGTGTCAGGGAAATGCCGGCAGCTGCTGAAGACAACATCGACTACGATATGGAAAAGAAACAGACGCACGAAATAATCCGGTCCTGCATCGACAGACTTCCGGAGAGATGCCGGCTGACATACACTCTGATAAAATACGAGAGAATGACATATTCGGAAGTGGCCAGACTTATGTCGGTGTCCGAGCGGACTGTTCAGGCACAGATGATAATCGCAGTGAAGAAAATCGGGACGGAAATCAGGGAAAAATTCGGCAGGGAAGACATTTAGACAAAGTCTCGTTTCCATCGAAAGATATGGAAGCCTATCAAGAAGTTTAACAATTATACCAAAGAGGTTCTCAATAAACAGAAAAACATGAAACCGGACGGTAATGACATACTCTGGCAACTGATAGCCGACAAAATGGGCGGTCTCATTTCAGAAGAAGGACAGAAACAGCTCGACGTTCTCCTTCAGGATCCGCTCAACCGGAAAGTGTACGATGCCCTCATTGCTGAAGGCCCGGCATACGAAGCGGAAACAGGACATGACCTTGAAAAGAAACAGCAGCTGTTCAAAACCGTACAGGACAAAATCGACAGGCACGGAAAAAGAGTCAGGATATGGAAAAGCCTGTCCTTCGCCGCGTCCCTGTTCGTCTGTCTTGCCGGAGGATATGCAATACATTGGATAGAGGATAAGACCGCAGAACCGGAACTGGTCCAATATACTTGTCAGGCCGGTGGATACAGTTCCTTCTACCTGCCGGACAGTACCAGGGTGTATGTCAATTCCGGCAGCAGGATCTCCTATCCTGTCAGATTTTCCGGAAACAACCGGGAAGTATGGCTTGACGGCGAAGCTTTTTTTGAAGTTTCCAAAGACAGGAAACATCCTTTCACGGTCCGCACGGACATAATATCGGTCACTGCTTTGGGCACATCTTTTAATGTCAGGTCATTTTCTTCCGACACGCTCGCAGTGGCCTCGTTGGTGACGGGTCTGGTAGAATTCTCCATTTCCGATTCGCCAACGAAATACAGGCTCAAGCCCGACGAGCAGGTAAGGGTGTCCAAAAAGTCCGGGAGTTTTGAAATCGCACCGTTTGATCCGGCATACGCCATAGCCTGGAAAGACGGGAACCTGTCTTTCCAGAAAGCGAGGTTCAAGGAAATATGTGAAACCCTGGAGAAAAAATACGGGTACAATATCATAATAGAAAACCCTTCGCTCGGTGACATCGTCCTGACAGGAAGTTTTGTCAATAATGAAAGTATTTTTCAGGTACTGGATATGATAAAACACAACACAGGCTTGAAGTATTCGTTAGAAGGACAAAACACTATCATCATCAGATGATACCCTGTCATTTGATAGCAACCCTGACCCCGGCAAAAACACGGACACCCGCAACCGGGCCCCACAGCGCACTTGCGTCGAACGATGCCGCACGCGGATTGACACAGCCGTCTCTGCCCTTTGTCCCGAGCAATACATGCTTCTGCCTGAAATCCGTCAGATTCTCGCCCTCCACGAATATCTCCAGATTCCCGAACTTTTTCGACACGGCTGCGTTGAGAAGCGGATAGACAGGCGTTCTGCCGTTTTCGTACAGCAGGTTGCCTTCTTCGTCCACGGCTTCCGCCATAAAGTCATAAACCCGGCACGAACCGTTCAGGATTACGGCAATGCCGAAAGACCAGCCGTTTTCCGGAGTAGCGTATCCGAGACGCATCTCGCCGGTGAAATCAGGTGTCAGCGGGTTCTCCACAAGGCCCTTGCCTGAGAGCTCTATACGTGTCCGGACATACCGTGCCCTGAGCGATACGTCGAACCTCTCCAACGGCTCTACCGCAAAATCCAGTGTGTAACTGTCCGAAAACGACCTGTTCCCGTCAAGATTATAAAAGAATATCCTGTTGGTCTGCCTCTCATAGTCCACCACCTGCTGCTGGATGTGGTCAGTACGCAGATAATCGAACCTGAGATACGTTTCCACGGCTCCGATCGGCAGCCGGTAGACGATGTTCCCTCCGAAAGTCCAGGCATCTTCCAGCGTATGCGACATAAAATTCCCCGAAAAACGCTTTCCGGTCAGGAACACCCCCGCATTGTCCGACAGCGGAGACGCATACCCAAGCTTTCTCCCTCCGCTCAGGTTCACCTCTATTTCCTCTACCGGGCGGTACTGCAGCGACACCTCCGGTACGCACCTCAGGCCGCCGTCAGAGTAGCGTGCTCCCGTCACCTCCGCCTCGAAAATGAATTTTTTCCCGAAGACAAAGGCGTATTTCCCGAAAATCCCCGCATATCCGAGATCCGAAACGGTACTTTCCTGCGTGCGGTCGGGCCCTATCAGCCACACCGTCCTGTCGAAAACGTCATCATACCTGTCGTACAGACCCTTAAGGCCCGCTGCAAAGCGATGTTTTTCATTTATTTCATTGGTGTAGGCCGCCGAGACCTCCACATACTGCCGGCCTGACAGATATGAAGTCGAACCGAAATACGAATCGGCATCCATGGAAACATAGCCCGCATCCAAAGACAGCTCCTGCGAACCGTCCCGCACCAGCGGGATCCCCAGTCCGAAATACGCATTCACCCGGCGCTCGGTCACATCCGTCCCCCACGGGTCCGAACCGGGCACCTCGGGTTCATTCACCGAATAGGTCCTGCGGACATAACCCGCCTGTCCGCCCTGCCTTCTGCCCTGTTTCGCGCCGAAACCGAAACGCAGCCTCACTCCGCCGGCAGGATGATATTCCCAACCATTGGAAAGACCGTATTCCAGCGACTCGGGCTCATCCGCAAATCCGTCACCGTTCCGGTCGAAAGCCTTGACACGCCCCGACACGCCTCCTGCAATACCCGTCCTCCAGTTCCGCCCCGGCTTCAGAAAGGATCTGACATCCAGACCGTATTCCGTATCGCTTCCCGCCGACGCATCCAGGGCCAGGGGGCTCTTCCTGCCGGAAAAAGAGGTATCGGAGACCATAGTCTGCCGGGAGATTCCCCTGTCGGCAAAAGTCCCGGAGGCCGCTTCCCGGCCAATGCCGCCGGCGGCCACAGGCAGACACCTTAATATTAATATTGCGGCAGAGAAATACAAGACTGCCGGTAATGTCCTGGAATCCATTCGATACATTTTTACAGAACGGCAAATTTAGCATTATTGAAGGATTTTTCATACCTTTGGTTGAATTTGCATTTAACGGTTTATGAAACAGTTTCTCAAAATAACACTGGCAGTAATCGTCGGCTGCCTCATCACCGGCGGCATTTTCACATTCGTCTTTTTCGGTGCCGTCGGCTCGCTTGCCGCACTCGGCAAATCCCAGCCGATAATGCCGCGCTCCGCCGTGCTCCGCATAGACCTGTCTGCCGTGCAGCTCGGAGAACAGACCAGGGAGATGGACCTGCTGTCTGCCGTATCCAAGGACCAGGTATCCGTCATCGGCATTCTGGACGCGACGAGAGCTATCGAAGCCGCAGCGGCTGACCCTGCCATAAAGTACATATACCTCAAGCCCGATATGGTCTACGGAGGGATGGCGGAAATAGAAGAACTCCGCAGGGCACTGGCGGATTTCAGGATGAGCGGGAAAGCCGTCATCTCATACATAGAGAACCCTTCGAATGCCGGCTATTATCTGGCTTCCGTCTCCGACCGGATCTATATGACGCCGCATGCCGGAGGTATGAATATGCTGACCGGGATTTCGAGCCAGATGGTTTTCGTAAAGGACATCCTGGACAGGCTGGGCGTAAATGTCCAGCTGATACGCCACGGGAAATACAAGTCTGCCGGTGAAACGTTCGTACGAAGCGAGGCCAGCAGGGACAATCTCGTCCAGAACCGGGAACTCATAGCCTCGATATGGGGAGACTGGTGCGCAGACATCGCGGAAAGCCGGGACATAACGGTCGGGGAGTTCAACTCTGCCATCGACAACCTGGAACTGAATATGCCCGAGGATTTCCTCGATGCCGGACTCGTGGACGAGCTGCTGACATTAGACGAACTGGAAACCAAGCTGGAAGGATATTTCAATGCCGGGGAAGGCATAAGTCCGGCGATGATATCCCTGTCGGACTACGCCCTTCTGAACGTCGTTCCGAACTACAGGGCGGACAAGAGGATAGCGGTGATATACGCTACCGGGAACATCGTGGACGGAAATGACGACCAGCAGGTGGCGGGAGACCGCTTCGTGCGGATCATTTCGGACGTCAGGAAAGACGAAAACGTCAAGGCCGTGGTGTTCAGGGTCAATTCTCCCGGCGGGAGCGTCCTTGCTTCCGAAAAGATAAGGGATGAAATAGCCCTGCTGGCTGCCGGGAAACCGGTGATAGCTTCGTTCGGAGACTATGCGGCTTCCGGAGGATACTGGATTTCGGCAGGCTGCGACTGCATCTTCACGAACAGCAGCACCCTTACCGGTTCCATCGGGGTGTTCAGCCTGATTCCGGACTTCAGCAAGACTCTCGACAATCTGGCCCATATCAACATCACTTCCGTGAATTCCAACAGGCACAGCGACATCTATTCCTGCCTGAGGCCGCTTTCCGAAAAGGAAACGGAATATATGCAGGCTGCCGTAGAAGACATCTACGACACGTTCACGGACATAGTTTCCGAAGGGAGAGGCATATCGAAGGAATATGTGGACTCGATAGCCCAGGGCCGGGTATGGTCCGGCAATGACGCCGTGCGGCTGGAACTCGCGGACAGGAACGGTACGATAATGGACGCCGTGCGCTATGCGGCAATGGCGTCGGAGGAAGACGGCGGCTCAGGGGATCTGTCGCAATGGGACATTGTCGAATACCCGAAACCTCTCACCACTTTGGAAATGCTGCTCAACACCCTTGGCGGGAGCACTTCCGTGTCTGTCTTCAAGGACACGCCTTTTGCAGGCGCAGAGGCAGCCTTCAAGAACTGGGACTACAGCCAGAGCGGGAAAGTCTATGCCCGGATGCCTTACGAAATCTATATCAGGTGACTTCTGATGACTACCACCGAAGAGGTTCCGGAAGTGACCCTGTAACGGTCATCGATGCGCTCTCCGAGGACGGCGGCAATATCGTTCACGTCCCTTTCGGGATCGGAAGTATCGACCACCATCACGGCTCCGGCCTTACGGAAAATATCGTATTTCAGGTCAGTGAAAAAATCGCTGACCTTTTTTCTTCCCCGCATTCCGAACGGGACGAACCTGTCCCCGTCTTTCCATACGCGGCAGACGAACGGGAATTTCAGTCTGTCCGCATCGAACAGGAGTGTCCCCGCAGGCTGCTTCAGGCTTTTTATGTCGGCCCTCGGCACTACGGAAACGCAGAAAGAGACACCGTTGCATGAATAGGTTCCCTCCCCTCTTACCACAGTGAAAGCGTCATCGGCAGGCCGGAGACCGCAGCCGAAGTCATTGCCCGTGAGAATTGTCGCGCCCCGGCCTCCAGCCGGTGTCTTTTTTCTGACTATCAGCCTGCCGCTTGCCGTCAGCAGCACATAGTCCCGTGAATCGAAAGATTTCCCGGCCACTGTCCGTCCGCTTTTCAGCAGGTCGGAAAGGGAGGCTGTCACCCCGCTGTTGAACCCGAAGCCTTCCAGGAAACGGTACAGCACATATTCCCAGTGCTCCCGTTTCAGAAGTTCCACGAGGGATATTACCCTGTCTTCCCCGTCTTCCGAGACGAGAGAAGCGCTTGCGGAACCATAGTATGTATCCGCCACGGCTTCAGCCTGTGCGAAATGGCGGATTTCTTCCGAAACAGTCCTTATAAAAGACGGATTCATCTGTTCGAGGACCGGGAATACAAGATGCCTTATACGGTTCCGCCTGTAGTCGGTCCCGGCATTTGTCCTGTCCTCCCTGTATGCCACACCCCTGGCTCTGACATAACCCTCTATCTGCTTCCTTGTGAAATCCAGGAGCGGTCTCACAAGCCTTGTCCCGTCGGAATACGGCGCGATTCCCTCGGCCGGCATCCCCGCCAGTCCTTTCAGCCCTGTTCCCCGGACGAGGTTCAGAAAGAGGGTCTCCGCGTTGTCGTTGGCGTTGTGTGCCACGCACAGGGCCACATATCCGTTGTCCCTGCACAGTTCCGCGAACCGGCGGTAGCGCAACTCCCTGGCCGCCATTTCTATGCTGACACCGTTTCTGCGGGCAAAATCTTCCGTGTCGAAATCCGCCTTGTGGAACTTCACTCCAGCTCCTGCCGCCCAGTCCCTCACCAAAGCCTCGTCGGCATCGCTTTCCTCTCCCCGAAGATGGAAATTACAGTGGGCCACCGCAAAAGGCAGCCCGGTACGGCGGTACAGATCCGCCATACACATAGAGTCGATTCCCCCGCTTACCGCAAGCAGGACCGGCCGGGTTTCATTCCAGAGCCCGAGCCCGCCTATGGTATTGGAGAAATCATGATACATTCCCGTAAGGGTTATCTTGAGAAAGTATACACGAATCCGAATGAAAGCGACTCCTTGAACTGGATTCTCTGCTTGCCGGGAAGGCCTGCCTTGCTTTCCTCCTGTGTCGCTATGATGATGTTGTCATCATAGATGAGATTCGTTATGATAGTGAAGGAGAAGAACTTGGTGAGCTTCCAGTCGATCCTGTTGTCCCAGTTCACACGCAGGTTCTGAGGCTTGTCGAGATAGTCCGAGAACAGGACGACCTGTGAAGAAAACGCGAAATTATCGTTGACATTCACCTTGAAATCCACTTTCAGCTGGGCACCGAATTCGAATTTGGCTGATTTGTAGACATTTCCGTCCACGGCGACAGTCCCGTCATAGTCCTTGGTCGGGAGATCGGCATCGGCCACGTCTTCATACTGCTTTTTACGTGGCTGGCTGTACGAAGCCCTCAGCCTTTCATCGTCCACTATCACGAAACCTCCGGTCAGAGGTGCAAGGTTGACAGTCAGCCATTTCAGAGGCTTGTAGTCGAGACCGAGAGCCAGGTTCGTGTATGCCGGGGAGAGAAATCCCGATTTCAGGACCCTTGCGGCCTTCCAGTCTGCGGCATTGTACTCCTCTCCTGAAGGAAGGGCGGTACCGTCAGCCTTTTGGGTAGGCGTAGGGTACTCGTAAGTGTTCATGAACTGCGAACGGAAGCTGAAGTTCACTGAATAATAGAGTTCATCCTTGGCCTGATAGCCCCACTTGCTTTCAAGATAAATCCTGTCATCTGTCTTCTGCATGATAGGCTTGTCCTCGGAGTACAGGAAACCGTAGTCGAGCTGGAGGCGGTTGTTCCAGAACATCTTGTCTTTCGTATAGTTGGCATTCGCATCGATGAACGTCTTCAGGGAAACGGTATTATAACCGCCCGCAGCCCAGTTCGTCAGCGAAGTCTGGCCGAAATCCAGCTTGGTCTGCAGCGAATTGGCCCAGTACTTGGGTTTGGGCACGACCTGTTCTTCGACCCTCGGCGCCTCTTCCACGGCCTTCGCTGCCTCATCAAGGATTTTCATAGTATCGTCATCCTGCGCACCGGCGTTGACGGTAAAGACTGCGGAAGCCATAACGGCGAAAACGGCAAAAAGTTTTTTCATAACAATAATCGTTGTACGTGGATATCAATTAAGAACGTGCAAAATCAATAGGAACGTGCAAACAATACCCTCCTGTGCGACGGTCTGCCGGAATATATACATTTGCCTTCTTCTTCGCAGACCGCGGAATCGATAGGGATGCACCTGATGGTAGCCTTCGTCTCTTCCTTTATCTTCTCCTCGGTCTCGGTAGTGCCGTCCCAGTGGCAGAGAAGGAAGCCTCCGTTCTCGATACGCTCCTTGAAATCATCCCAGGTATCTACCTTTACGATATTCGCGTCCCTGTATTTCAAGGCCTTGGCATATATGTTATCCTGTATGTCCGCAAGCAGGTCCTCGATGTATTTCCCGAGACCCTCCTGTGCTACGGAAGACTTCTCCAAAGTATCCCTGCGGGCCAGCTCCACAGTACCGTTCTGCAAATCGCGAGGCCCTATGGCTATCCTCACCGGAACGCCTTTCAACTCCCACTCGGCGAACTTGAAGCCCGGTCTGAGCGTATCCCTGTCATCGATTTTGACCGTATGTCCGTGGGCTTCGAGCTCTGTCTTCAGGGCATCCATCCTGTCCAGAATGGCAGTCCTCTCTTCTTCGCTCTTGTAGATAGGCACCATAACCACCTGTATCGGGGCAAGTTTCGGAGGCAGTACCAGTCCGTTGTCATCCCCATGCGCCATGATGAGGGCTCCCATCAGACGTGTCGAAACGCCCCAGGACGTAGCCCATACGTATTCCTGCTTCCCTTCCTTGCTCGTGTACTGCACATCGAAAGCCTTGGCGAAATTCTGCCCGAGGAAGTGCGACGTACCGGCCTGCAAAGCCTTTCCGTCCTGCATCAGCGCTTCGATACACAGGGTGTCCACCGCTCCGGCGAATCGCTCGTTCGGGCTCTTGTGCCCTACCACCACCGGCAGCGCCATAGTGTTCCTGGCAAAATCGGCATATACATTCACCATCTTCAATGCTTCCTCCTCCGCTTCCTGGCGGGTGGCATGAGCCGTGTGGCCTTCCTGCCAGAGGAATTCGGCAGTCCTGAGGAACAGGCGGGTACGCATCTCCCATCTCACCACATTCGCCCACTGGTTGCACAGGATGGGAAGATCCCTCCACGAGGTAATCCAGTTCTTGTACGTGTTCCAGATGATGGTCTCGGAAGTAGGCCTGACCACGAGTTCCTCCTCCAGTCTGGCCGACGGATCCACCACCACTCCCGGGCCGTCAGGGTTCGTCATAAGCCTGTGATGGGTCACCACCGCACATTCCTTCGCAAATCCCTCTACATGCTCGGCCTCCCTGCTCAGGAAAGACTTCGGTATGAAAAGAGGAAAATACGCATTCTGATGCCCCGTTGCCTTGAACATCCTGTCGAGAGTCTCATGCATCTTCTCCCAGATCGCATATCCGTACGGCTTGATCACCATACAGCCTCTTACAGCCGATGCCTCGGCCAGGTCTGCCTTGACCACCAAATCATTATACCACTGGGAATAGTTTTCGGACCTTTTAGTTACCTCTTTTGCCATTGTTGTCTATTTTATTTACTTTTGTTGACAATACCGTCGGTTTGTGCATCATGTAAAACGGATTTGGTCTTACAATTGCAATAGTCATGTGTCGGTCCGGCCGGAGCTTCACCAGAAAGCGCACGGCCATCCGATCAAGACCGCGAAGGTACTAAATATTTTTAATTTATAAGGAGATCCCGCTATGAAACTGAGTCTTTATTTACTGATTCCAGCCGTACTTGCAGCTACTGCCTGCGGAAGTACGGCCGCCTTATCATCGGGACAAAGGTTCAATGATGGTATCTATTATGCCGGCAGCCAGGTCTCCCGGCAGGAAAAGCAGACAGCCGATACGGAATCCGGCGACAAGGAGGTAAACGATCTTGTCTCCCGTACGAAGAGTTCCGAAATCTACCTTTTCGGCGACGAGAAGGCGGATACGGTCGTCATTCCGCAGAACAAAACCGCTACAATCAATTTCGACAACGCCAATATCAGTTCGATAACCATTACGGACGACCCTTTCGACAACGCCTGGTATTCCAACTATTACGTCCTGCCGGCAGCCACGGCGTGGACGTTCGCCTGGTCTTCCCTGTGGTGGGATCCGTGGTATTACAGGCCATACAGGCTCGGCTGGTATTACGACCCGTGGTACTGGGATCCATGGCGCTGGGACCCGTGGTATTGGGACCCGTGGTACCACAGGCCTTACTGGAGCTACCATAACTACTGGTGCCGGCCTCACTATCATCACCACCATTACTGGCATGGGCATGATACATGGTTCGGCGGCAGGGATGTCTACTACGGTTCCAGGAACTCCACCGGTTCGTACGGACCGCGTACATCCGGAGTATCCCGGAGCGCTACTACAGCTTCCAGAGGTGCGGTTTCGGGAGTGTCGAGGACATCGGGGGCATCGAGAAGTTCCTCCGTTTCGAGAAGTTCTTCCGTTTCGCGCAGCTCGGCAGTTTCACGCAGTTCGGCAGTTTCGAGGAGTTCGGCAGGGGCCACCCGCAGCATCAGCCGCTCTTCAGGCGCTTCTTCCGGAATCCGTCATACGGGAAGCGTGTCGCGAAGCAGAAGTACGGCAGCATCCGTTTCGAACTACCGCAGACCGGGCAACAGCAGCTACAGCCGTTCTTCAGGCAGCACTTCAAGGTCTTCCGGCTACAGTTCCGGCACCCCTTCCCGCAGCACCTCTTCATATGGCAGAGGTTCTTCGGGCAACAGCAACCGCAGTTCGTACAGCCGCAGCAGCTCATACAACAACAGCCGCAGCAGTTCCTACAGCAGACCGTCTTCGAGCTACAGCAGGCCATCCTCCGGATATTCCGGGTCATCGCGCGGAGGCGGGGGTTCAGTATCCCGCAGCCGGAGATAGCCTGTCTGCACGTCCGGACATAGCGGCAGTGCGATACAGTCATTACAACCAAATACAATATTCGATATGAAAAAGACAGCTTTGACACTTTTACTGACAGGTGCGGCGATAGGCGTACAGGCACAGACGATCCAGGATGCCCTGAGGTTCAGTGAAAGCAACTATGAGGGGACGGCCAGGACTCTGGCCATGGGGAACGCGTTTACTGCGCTCGGAGGCGATTTGGGCGCTGTCTCTATCAACCCGGCAGGATCCGCCGTGGCAGGCTACGGCCAGATTACCATCACTCCTGGCCTCAATATTTCCACGAATACGGCCGGGGGCACCACCCTTGCGGGCCAGTCCTCACCGGCAAGTTTCCAGAACAGGCTGACAAACTCCAGGACAAGGTTCAGCGTGCCGAACTACGGCGTGACCATGAATTTCGACCTGCACCGCAACAAAGGGCTGAAAAACATCACGGTAGGATTCATCGCCAATGCCACCAACAGATTTCAGGAAAGCATGCGGACATCCGGAACAAACAATACGACCTCTTTCACAGGTTCGGAAGCATACTGGGCCGGAGGATATGACTATAACGAACTTATAGCATCGGACGCGTATGACTACTACAGCGCCCCATGGCGCACCATCGTGGCGGCCCAGTCCGGAATGATATCCAGCATTGCCGGCAGTTCCACGGAATTCGTAGGTGCGGCGGAGGTTCTGACAAACAATGAAATCCATATCGGGGGCCCGCTGGATCAGGTCTACCAGAAACAGACCGCCGGAAGCAAGTACGACTATGTCTTCAATATCGGCTTCAACATATCGGATTTCGTCTACCTCGGGGCGAACCTCGGGATCTCTTCACTGAACTATGATTCCGCCTGGAGATTCAACGAATCGGCAGTCTATCCTGAAGATTTTCCCAACAGACTGACATTCAATGAAGGGACGGCGGAGGAGACAGTGATAGACACCGAGTTCAACAGCATGCAGTACGACTACCGGTATTCCGCCTCGGGCGCCGGAGTCTACGGAAAATTCGGAGTCATAGTCACGCCTTTCAAGGGTCTGCGTATCGGAGCGGCCGTCCAGACTCCGACCGGCCTGACTATCCGTGAAACGTGGAGCGAAAGCGGCTCTACGACATTTACGGACTCCCGGTGCAATGCGGGCGCAGAGTCGCCTGTCGGCGAATACGAGTACCGGCTCGTCTCCCCGTTCCGGGCAAATTTCGGCGCAGCCTGGACTTTCGGCACATACGGGCTTGTAAGCGTGGATTACGAACTGTGCGACTACAGCACTATGAGGTTCAGGGAAATCGGGATGCAGTCCGGAGAATTCGACTACCAGAATACGGACATAAAGGATTATATGGGAACCGGCCACCAGATAAGGGTCGGGGCGGAATTCAAGCCGCTGCCGCAGATCGCCATACGTGCAGGATACAACCTGACGACATCTCCCGAAAAGGCATTGGACGATGCCGGCAATCTCGTCTATATCGGCAGGCTTCAGAAAGGCACTTCCATGCACAAGGGTTCGTTCGGCATCGGGTACAGTTCGGACGGCTCGTTCTTCATCGACGCTGCCTGCAGCTTTACCGGACTGCCGGATGAATACATAATACCGTACGACGACTATATGTACGACGATTCCGGCTATCTGGATCCGGCGGACTACACTCCTGAAATCCTGAACAGGAGGACGTTGTGGAATGTTCTTCTGACCTTCGGTTTCAGATTCTGATCCGGCCCGGAAGCAGCTGGAAACCGCTCCGCAGCCGGCGGGATCGGGGCCCTGGCATCAACGGAGCAGATATGATATCGAGTCGGGGCCCTCATTGAAGAGGAGATCCATTATGGACAGATTCGGGATGAAGCCGTATTTTCCGGAAAACACCTGGAAGTACGGCTTTTCCAGTTGCAGGTCGGCAAGAATGGTGTTCCGCCTTTTCGGATGTATCTTTTCCCGGAAGTCATCACCGTAAAGGCTTGAGCCGTACGGAACGAAATCCGAGGTTTCCCTCAGTTCTACGGCAAGACCGGTTTTCCGGATAAAGAATTCTGTGATACGTGTGTTCAGTTCGAAAAGGGTTTCCGGACGGCTGTCCAGTATGGAAAACAGCTCGTCGCAATAATAGTCGAAATAGGCGGATGTCCTGTAGGCGGACACGATGGCCCTTTCGTGCCGCGTCACCCAGTCCACGGAATAATCCACACGGACTTCACGGACAGGAATGTTGTTGTGCGTACCGTCCACATGGATGATCGGGAAAGAAAGTGTCTGAAGACCGTTGCCGGCGTAGAAATGGCAGCGGTTCCTGTAAGACTGTTTCTGATAGTTTTCACAGGCCTCCATATAGACCGTCGACGGCAAGATTTCTTCCGGAGCATCCCGCCGCGCCTTCCGGCCGGAGGCAGCGGGAGCCCCTGAGAGTCCGGGAATACCGCACGGCACATCCGACGGAATCAAAGCGGTTGAGGGTGGTACAGAGCCTTTCCTCTGCAACACCCTCATATCCCTTGCCATCAAGGCGAAATATTCTATCGGCGGAAAATACGCCGTATTCAGCAGCACCGGCACTATTCCACTTCCCCTTTGGAGTTGGAAGACATCCCGCGTACGATTCCCCTCTTGGAGTTCTTTATGAAGTTCAGGATGGCATCCCTTTCCGGAGTCTGCGGGAACCCTGCTTCGATCTTCGCACAGGCATCGCTCACATTCATTCCGGCATTGTAGATGAGCTCGTACATATCCTTGATGGAGCGGATCTGGTCCGAAGTGAAGCCCCTTCTGCGAAGCCCTACTATGTTTATTCCGGCGTATGAAAGAGGATCGCGGCCGCAGAGAATGAACGGAGGCACGTCCTTGTTTATCTTGGAGCCGCCGCCTACCATGGCGTGCTGGCCTATCTTCGAGAACTGGTGCGACAGTGTGCCGCCTCCGAGAATGGCCCAGTCCTCCACTTCCGTTTCCCCGGCGATTCCGGTAAAGCTCACCAGAATGCAGTGGGAACCGACATTACAGTCATGTGCGACATGCGTATAGGACATGAGCAGGGTGTTGCTGCCGACTTTCGTCACGCCTTTCCCGCTTGCTTTCGTGCCCCTGTTTATGGTAGCGCACTCCCTGACAGTGACATTGTCGCCGAGCTCCACGTACGTCACCTCGCCTTCGAATTTCAGATCCTGGGGAATGGCCCCTACGACAGCTCCCGGGAACACGCAGCAGTTCTTGCCCATTTTTACATAGTTGAAGATGGTAGCGTGCGGAAGGATCTTGCATCCGTCACCTATTTCCACGAATTCGTCCACAAACGCGTATGGCCCGATTTCCACATTTTCCCCGATCTTTGCATTCGGATGCACTGTCGCTAAAGGATGGATATTGTTCATAATTGTCAACATTGTGCGCCTTCAGGCGCTATTACTATTTCGCATTAAGCTGCTTCCTTACTTCCTTTGCCGCTTTCGTATTGATCGTATGGCCTGATCTGACCGCCTTCACCTCTGCTTTCAGGAAGCCGCCCGCAAGGCGGAAATCCCCGATGAGATCCAGAAGCTTGTGTCTGGCGCATTCGTTGGCGAAACGGAGCTGGAGATTGTTCAGGTAGCCGTTTTCGCACCTTTCGAGCATAGGCACATTGAACAGCTGGGACATGTGTTCGAGCTGCTCTCTGGCGACAGGATGTTCCACGATGACTATCGCGTTGTCCACATCCCCGCCCTTGATAAGATTGTTCTTGAAAAGGTATTCTATCTCGTGGAAGAAGACGAACGTCCTGCAGACGCCTATCTCCTGCGTATAGTCCATATCCACGTCCCAATGGGCATCCTGCAGGCCGAGGACCTTGGAATTGAAATCGATATGCACGTCGAAAGACGGCTTGTCGGAAGGGGTGATGACTATGGACGAACCGGTTTTTTCACTCGTCACGGTGATCGGACGGTCGATTTCGATGTATTTTCTCGGGGCGTCCTGCTCCTGAAGTCCGTCTTTCCATACGGCATCGATGTACGGTTTGGCGCTTCCGTCGAGAATAGGGACCTCGATATTGTCCAGGTCGATTATCGCATTGTCTATTCCCATACCTGTGAGGGCCGACAGAAGGTGCTCCACCGTCATTACCGGGATATTGTCCTGGGTCAGGGTAGTGCTTCTGTCCGTACTCGACACGTATTCGGCCAGAGCCTCTATTCGCGAATCCCTGCTGATGTCGGTCCTGCAGAATACGATTCCCGTATCCACCGGGGCCGGATTTATGGTCAGTTCAGCCATTTTCCCGGTATGCAGGCCTTTTCCCGTGAAAGAATAGCTTTTTCGTAATGTCTTCTGTAACTGTTTCATCTCCAATCAAAAATTCGGACGGCAAAGATATACAAAAAAATCTTTATGTCCATACCTCCTGAAACTATTCTTTCCCGTTCCTCCTGAACACCGCGTATGCCCTGAGGAACTGCTTGTGAGGCAGCGCCGGACTGCCGAGGAATACCTGTCCCCCGGTCTTTATGCTGCTGATGACACCGGTCTGGGCCGCAAGGGTCGTGTTGTCCGCAATGGTGATATGGCCCGAGAGGCCCACCTGGCCGCCTATGATGCAGTGCCTGCCGATCTTGGTCGAGCCTGCCACGCCGGTCTGCGCCGCCATCACGGTATTCTCTCCTATCTCGACATTGTGCGCGATCTGGCAGAGGTTGTCTATCTTGACGCCTTTGCGTATGACGGTGGAACCCATCTGGGACTTGTCCACGGTAGTATTGGCCCCGATTTCCACATCGTCTTCTATGATGACATTGCCCGTATGCTCTATCTTTTTATAGGAACCGTCCTCGAGAGGGGCGAAACCGAAACCGTCGGCCCCGATGACCGCATTTGCATGAATGATGACATTGTCGCCGATTTCCATCCCGGGATAGATCCTTACTCCCGGATAGATGATGCACTTCGAGCCGATCTTCACGTCGTCGCCGATATAGACCTGCTCGTAGATTTTGGTATAGTCCCCGATGCTGGCCCGTTTCCCGAGATAGGCCCCGCTGCCGACATAGACCTTGCGGCCGATTTTAGTGGACCAGTACCTTTTGATATGGCAGCCGCGGTATCTCCTGTACGACCTCTTCTTCGCAGTCACGTATTCGAGAAGGGATGCCACCGCCGCGTATGCGTTCGGCACCTTTATCATAGTGGCCCGCACTTCACGCTGAGGCTCGAACGTGTCGTTCACGATAATTATACTCGCCTCACAGTCGTATACATAGTGTTCGTATTTAGGATTTGCGAAAAAGCAGATGGCTCCAGGCTTCCCGCTCTCGATCCTGGCGAATGTGGAAATCTTCGCCTCCGGATCCCCAACCACCGTCCCTTTCAGTATTTCGGCTATCTCTTTTGCCTTGAATTCCATAGTCGGTCAATAATTTATTTTAAGTTTCGCTTACAATCACGCTGCGCCCCGACATTGCCCGGACAGGTTCCCGCACTGCTTCCGGGTTGCAGTTCATTTTATTTTCATTATTCTGAAATTATTCTTAAATTTGCCGCCGTGAGTTTGATTTAGGGGACGGGCAGTCCCCTATTTTTATTACACGATATACGACCGTTTATGAAAATTTCAGAGATAGTAGATGCAATGCAGGAGGAAATCGTTGCACGGAACTGTTTTATTGTCGAAATAAATTCAAGTCCCGACAACGATGTCGAGATCGTAATCGAATCGGAGGACGGGACGGTGACGCTCGATGACTGCGTGGAGCTGAGCCGGATTTTCGAAGAGAAATTCGACAGGGAGAAGGAAGACTACTCGCTGACGATAGGTTCCGCAGGCCTCGACCAGCCGTTCAAGGTGCGGAAACAGTTCGAAAAGGCCGTCGGGACGGGTGTGGAGGTACTGCTCCGGGACGGACGGAAGCTGCGCGGAGTGCTCGTCGGGGCGGACGGGAACGGCATCACCCTGAAATATTCGGCAAAGGAGGCCGTCGAGGGCAGGAAACGGAAGGAGCTCGTGGAGCACGAGGACTTTTTCCCGTTCGAGATGACCAATGCAGTCTATCCGCTGATAGACATGGACTACGGAAAGGATAAAAAATAGAAATAATAAAGACAGAAGATGGAAAAGACAGAACTCAGAGACGCTTTTGCAGAATTCAAGAATCTGAAGAACATCGACAGGCCCACGATGATGGGAGTGCTGGAAGACGTGTTCAAGACCCAGCTGGCCAAGACATACGGCACCTCGGACAATTTCGACATCATCATCAACATCGACAAGGGCGACTGCGAGATATACAGGAACCGCGAAGTCGTGGAAGAGGTGGAGGATCCGAACACGCAGATAGCCCTGGCGGAGGTGAACAAGGATTCCGACGAGTACGAAATCGGGGAGACCTACGCCGAGAAGGTGGAGATGAAGAGTTTCGGACGCCGCGGCATACTGAACATCAGGCAAAACCTGCAGGGGCGTATCATGGACATCGAAAAGGCGAACCTCTACAATAAATACATAGCGAAGATCGGGGAGATCTTCACGGGCGAGGTGTACCAGACCTGGTCGAAAGAGGTGTTGATTCTCGATGAAGACGGCAACGAGCTGAGGCTGCCCAAGTCAGAGCAGATCCCGGGCGAGCACTTCAAGAAGAACGACACCGTGAAAGCCATTATCAAGAGTGTGGAGATGAAGAACAACACCACGCCGTACATCGTGCTTTCGAGAACTTCGGACGAATTCCTCGAAAAACTCTTCGAGCAGGAGGTGCCGGAAATTTACGACGGGCTGATAACCATCAAGAAAGTGGTGAGGATACCTGGAGAGAGGGCGAAGGTGGCAGTGGAGTCCTACGACGAGAGAATCGATCCGATAGGGGCCTGTATCGGAGTGAAGGGTGCGAGAATCATCGGCATCGTCAGGGAGCTCCGCAACGAAAACATAGACGTGCTGCAATGGACAAGCAACACGCAGCTGCTCATCCAGAGGGCCCTGAGCCCGGCCAAGATTTCGTCCATCGCACCCGGCGAGGACGGGAAGATAAAGGTCTATATGCTGCCGGACGAGGTGAAGAAAGGCATCGGCAAGGGCGGCTGCAACATCAAGCTTGCAAGCATGCTCGTGGGGCAGGAAATCGAAGTCTGGAGAGAGCTGCCTAAGCAGGACGAGGAAGAAGAGGACGTGCTGCTGAGCGAATTCGAGAACGAGATAGATCCGTGGATCATCGAAAGGCTCCAGTCGATAGGCTGCGACACGGCCAAGAGCGTACTTGCACTCTCACCGGAGGACATTGCCCGCAGGGCTGACCTGGAGGATGAGACCGTGGACGAAGTGCTGGACATCCTCAGGTCGGAATTCGAAGAATAAGGGACGACCCAAGAGATCCTTCCGGCCGCGGTTCCTGCGGGATTCCGACCCGCGGCTCCAGCCGTGAAGGCTTCCGGCATTGCCCGGCTGCGACGGGCCTATAAATTCAAGATTATTAAATTCATTTTATGGCAGAAATACGATTAAGCAAACTTACAAGACAATTCAACATCGGGCTTCAGACACTTGTCGATTTCCTGAGGGAAAAAGGAGCCGAAGTGGAAATGAATCCGAATGCAAAGATTTCCGATTCATATCTGCCAGCCATCGAATCCAAATTCGGTGAAGAACAGAAACTGAAACAAGACTCTGAAAAAGTAGCTATCAAACTGAAGGAAATCATCGAGATGGGTACGAAGAAGAAAGCGCCGGAGGATGATGCCGAGACTCAGGTCAAGGAAGTGATCATCAAGTCCAACCTTTCTTCGGAAGTTCCTGTCAGCCAGCCTGCTGCCGCAAGTGCAGAACCGGCTCCAGCCCGGGCGGCAAAGGAAGAGCCGAAAGTTGAGGCCCCTGCAGCGCCTGCGACTCCTGCCGCCGGGACCCGGGAAGAAAAGCCCGAGACCGGAGGGCTGAAAATCGTCGGGGAAATAGACCTGTCGCAGTTCGACAGGAAGCCGAAAGCGGCCGCACCAGTGAAGGAAGCGGCGGAAGCTCCGGTTCAGGAGAATAATGCGGCAAAGACCGCCGAAAAGGCAACTGCACCGGCACAGGAAGTGCCTGCCGCGGCTTCCGTTTCGACAGACGGGGAAAAAGAGGAGAGCGCCGCACCTGCAGCGGAGCAGCACCGTGAAGTGCGCGAGATCAAGATAGAGGTGGAAAAACTCCAGGGTCCCAAGATCGTGGACAAGATCGACCTTTCGCAATTCGACAGGAAGAAGAACAACAAGAAGCGTGAAAGAATCGCGAAGGGCGGCAGCCAGAAAGTCGACGTGACCAAGATAGGCGATGACGACAGCGCAGGGAAAAAGAAGAAGAACAAGAACGGGGATACCCGCAAGAATGACCGCGATTTCGGCGGAGACCGTTCGGGAAAGGGGAAAAAGAGGGACAGGTTCAAGCCTATGAGCGAGGCCGAAGAGGAAGAGATGCAGAAGGAAATCCAGAAGCAGATCAAGGAGACCTACGCAAGGATGAACGAGACCAGGAACAAGACCAATCTCGGGGCAAAGCACAGAAAGGAAAAGAGGGAGCTCGCATCCCAGAAGATGATGGAAGAGAACGAGATGCGGGAAATGGACAAAAACGTGCTCAAGGTAACCGAGTTCGTGACCGTCAACGACCTGGCTACCCTGATGAACAACACTCCTGTCACCAAGGTAATCGCCGCCTGCATGAACCTCGGCCTGATGGTGTCCATAAACCAGAGGCTCGATGCCGAGGCGCTGGTGCTCGTGGCCGAGGAGTTCGGCTATGAGGTAGAGTTCGTGACGGCAGACCTGACCGAGGCCATCGAGCAGGAGGCAGAGGATGACGGAGAACTCGTTCCGAGACCGCCGGTAATCACCGTGATGGGACATGTCGACCATGGAAAGACTTCGCTGCTCGACTATATAAGAAAGTCGAATGTAATCGCCGGAGAGGCGGGAGGAATCACTCAGCATATCGGGGCCTACAATGTCGTACTTCCTGACGGGCAAAGGATTACATTCCTCGACACCCCTGGACACGAAGCCTTTACGGCTATGCGTGCCCGAGGCGCGAAGATGACAGACCTGGCGATCATCATCATCGCGGCGGATGACGCGATAATGCCGCAGACCGTGGAGGCCATAAACCACGCCCAGGCGGCCGGAGTGCCTATGATTTTCGCAATCAACAAGATAGACAAGCCTGGCGCAAACCCTGACAAGATCAAGGAACAGCTGGCCAACATGAATATCCTCGTGGAGGACTGGGGCGGCAAATACCAGTGTCAGGAAATTTCCGCCAAAAAGGGAATCAACGTCGACAAGCTCCTCGACAAGGTGCTGCTCGAGGCCGAACTTCTGGACCTGAAGGCAAACCCGAAGAGGCGTGCGTCGGGAGCCGTGATAGAGTCTTCGCTGGACAAGGGACGCGGATATCTCGCTACCGTACTGGTGCAGAACGGAACCTTGCATGTGGGTGACGTGATGCTGAGCGGATGCTACACAGGAAAGGTGAAGGCGATGTTCAACGAGAGGGGTCAGAAGGTCGGTGAAGCGGGCCCGTCCACACCGGTATCGGTGCTGGGTCTCAACGGGGCGCCGACTGCCGGGGACACTTTCAACGTCATGGCTGACGAGAAGGAGGCCAAGGAAATAGCCAACAAGAGGGAGCAGCTGTTGCGGATCCAGGGAATAAAGACCCAGAAACACATGACCCTCGAAGAGATCGGACGCCGCATAGCCATCGGCAATTTCAAGGAACTGAACGTGATAGTCAAGGGAGACGTGGACGGTTCCATCGAGGCACTGTCCGACTCCCTGATCAAGCTTTCGACCGAGGAGGTGAGGGTGAATGTCATCCACAAGGCCGTGGGAGCCATTTCGGAGTCGGATGTGCTTCTGGCTGCGGCTTCGGACGCCATCATCGTCGGATTCCAGGTGCGTCCGTCGGCGAATGCCCGGAAACTTGCGGAGAAGGAGGAAATCGAAATCAGGCTGTATTCTGTCATCTACGATGCCATCAACGAGGTCAAGAGCGGTATCGAGGGTATGCTTGCGCCTGAGGAGAAGGAGGAAGTGACGGCTACCGCCGAGGTGCTCGAGACATTCAAGATCTCCAAAGTGGGGACCATCGCGGGATGTATGGTACGCGAAGGCAAGCTGACCCGAAACGCGAAGGTGCGTGTCATAAGGGACGGCATCGTGGTCTACACGGGGGAACTCGGCTCGCTCAAGAGGTTCAAGGATGACGTGAAGGAAGTGGCGACCGGTATGGACTGCGGACTGAATATCGCCGGCTACAACGACATCAAGGTCGGTGACATAGTCGAAGCCTACACTATCATAGAGGTCAAAAGGACGCTGTAATCCCATTACGGCGCCCCTTGAATAGTCGGGAACGGTTTACGAGAATGTCCGGTGGACATTCGAGAGTGAGCAGGGGCGCTACAGCGACTGGGGTTTAAGAAAATTGGATTTCGAAGAAATCCGTAACGACGGTTCGACGAATTCCCTGGTCCTGAACAACATAAATTCGTCGAACCGACGTTATTTATGAAAGGGGTATGTATATTCTTGGCCAACGGTTTCGAGGAGACCGAGGCCCTGGTTACGGCCGATGTCCTGAAAAGGGGCGGTGTAAACGTGAAATTAGTTTCGGTACACGACGACAAGTATGTGACCGGCGCTCACAAGATCACGGTTATCGCCGACATGACTTACGGTGAATTCAGGTCTACAGCAGATTTCGAAAATACGGACAGGAACGACATGATGATATTCCCCGGAGGACTGCCAGGCTCCACCAACCTTGCCGCCAAGAGGGATCTTATGGAAATCATGATCCGTCACTATGCGGAAGGCGGCGCCGTGGCAGCCATCTGTGCCGCTCCCGGCGTGGTTCTGAGCCTGCTGCCGGACATTTCGGGCAAAAGGATGACCTGCTATGACGGGTTCGAGACAGCCCTCGCGGAAAAAGGCGCGGTATACACCAAGAACGGGACAGAGACCGACGGCAAGATCATCACGGGCCGCGGACCCGGTTTCGCATTCGATTTCGGCTTCGCCATCCTCACCTATCTGAAGGGAGAGTCGGTAACGGCCGAAGTCCGCAGCGGGATGCTCATCTGAGCATCCTTCCGGCAATTGTGCCAGGGCAACTCTTAACGGGTGAACAGAAAGAGCGGGTGGGTCATGTTCCTTTCGGGACTTTGACCCACCCGCTCTTTCAGGGTGCCCAGTCGGATTCGAACCGACGACATTCAGAACCACAATCTGACGCTCTAACCAACTGAA
>CASFLY010000085.1 GCA_949295645.1 uncultured Bacteroidales bacterium
AAGTGGGAGACCTACACGAAGAAGATCCAGATCGAGGCCCGCGTGCTCGGAGACCTGGCTATGAACCACATAGTCCCTGTCGCCACCAAGTACCAGAGCGAGCTCATCGACAATGTGTACAAGATGCACGAAATCTTCCCTGAAAAGAAGGCGGACATGCTGACTGTCAGGAATGTAGAGCTCGTAGAAGCCATCGCCTCACACACAGCCTTCATCAAGGAACACGTGGACGCCATGGTGGAAGCCCGCAAGGCCGCAAACAAAATCACCGACGAGAGGGAAAAGGCCATCGCCTACCACGACACGGTCTTCCCTTGCCTCGATGAGATAAGATACCATATCGACAAGCTCGAGCTCATCGTGGATGACAGGATATGGACCCTGCCGAAATACCGCGAGTTGCTGTTTATAAGGTAATCAACTAATCAACGACAGTTCGACGAATTTGTGTTGTTCAGGACCAGGGAATTCGTCGAACTTACGTTAATTTTCATACGCCGCCAGCGCTATGTCCGCAATGATTTTTTCGCATTGCGGGACGGAGCAGGCGGCGTCGCTTATGAATACGGCCAAGGAGAAATGGCTGCTGTCGGGAAGAAGGACAATGCCTATGTCGTTGACGGCTATGACCCTGCCGTCAGGGTCCGCGTCTCCTGTACCTGTCTTGTGCACGATGCCCGGGGCTGAGGAAGAAATGCGACCCGGGATGCGGGCCTGCCCTGTCCTGCAGTCCGACATCGTCTGCCAGACGAAACGCAGATATTCGTCCGAGTCCCTGATTCCGAAGAATTTTTCAAGCAATATGGCGGCGGAAAGCGGTGTGGAGCAGTTCCGGTAGCAGTTGTTCATGTCTTCGTGCATCATCGCTTCAGTGCATTCGATCCGGAAACCGTCGAGGCCGATGGATCTTATGTACCTGTCGGTGGCCTCAGGGCCTCCGGTAAGGCTGAAAAGGATATCGCAGGCGTTGTTGTCGCTGTCTCCCAGCGTATATTCCAGAAGTTTCCGATAAGAAAAGAGACCTCCGTCAGGATGACTGTCCCGCAGAGGGCTCCAGGTACCGGAGGGCAGCATTTCCCGGGACACATCCACTTCCGTGTCCAAAGACATCCCCCTCTCCCCGAGCCAGGAGCACACAGCAAGTGCCTGATGGAACTTGAAGACGCTGAGCAGAGGGAAATACGATGTCTTGTTCCGTGCCATGGTATTGTAATAAACCAAAGTATCTCCTCCGGAGGAAATCAGCGCCACTCCGATCCGGGCGTCCACGGTGTCGGCCATTGCCGCGATCCTGCGGCCCAATGTTTCCATTGCGGCAGCATTCCTGCCCTCGTTTACCGTAATTTCCTCCGGAACAGCTGCATTGTCCTTACCGTCATTATCCTTATTTATCAGGTATTTATACATTATTCCCACACACAAGCCCACCGTCGCAGCCGCAGCGATGTTCAGAAGCAGGAGCATTATCGTTTTCCGCGTCATTTCCGTATTTTTTGCAAAGATATCCTTTTTCAAGGCCGGTCTTGGAAAATTTATCCTAACTTTAAGAGATTTTTCGACAAAACAGCCGAAACTTTTGCGACAAAAACCGACTGAATGATGGAAGAGAACAGAGAGCTGGGACTTGCGTGGGACCTCATCGAGAATACGGGAACGAATCTTTTTCTGACCGGGCGTGCCGGAACCGGGAAGACCACATTTCTAAAAAAGCTGAAAGAAAAATGCCCCAAACGGATGGTCGTACTGGCGCCTACAGGAATCGCCGCCATCAATGCAGGAGGGATGACCATCCACTCTTTTTTCCAGCTGCCGTTCGCCCCGTTCGTGCCCGAGACCTCTTTCAGCAGCTCTGGAAAGGCGAAATACGGCTTCAGGTTCGGGAAGGAGAAAATCAGGCTGATACGCAGCATGGACTTAGTCGTCATCGACGAAATCAGTATGGTGAGGGCGGATCTTCTGGATGCTGTGGACAATGTGCTGAGGCGTTTCCGCGACCGAGAGAAGCCTTTCGGCGGGGTGCAGCTTCTGATGATAGGAGACCTGCAGCAGCTTTCCCCTGTCGTGAAGGACGAGGAATGGGATATGTTGAAGGAGTATTACGACACGCCCTATTTTTTCTCCAGCCATGCCCTTAAAAGCACGGATTACTGCACGGTGGAATTGAAAACGGTCTACCGGCAGCGGGATGAAACCTTCCTGGACCTTCTGAATGCCATACGGGAGAACAGGTGCAGCGATGCGGCTCTTGATGCTCTGAACGGCAGATACATCCCCGGATTCAGACCGGCCAAGGAGGAGGGCTATATCCGGCTTGTGACGCACAATCATCAGGCACAGCGGATAAATGCCCGTGAACTGGAACTGCTCCCGAACAAGCCGTTCTTTTTCAAGGCGGAAATAGAGGGCAAGTTTCCTGACTGGTCGTTCCCGACAGAGGAGGTGCTCGAACTGAAGCGCGGGGCGCAGATAATGTTCGTAAAGAACGATTCGTCGAAAGAGCACCGGTTTTTCAACGGGATGCTCGGGGAGATAACGGGGATTTCGGAAGACGGGATAACGGTCCGCAGCGGGGAGGGCGGCGATGAGTTCGCCCTGCAGAAAGAGGAGTGGACCAATGCTAAGTATGTCCTCGATTCCGACACAAAGGAAATCCGGGAAGAAATCGAAGGGGTGTTCCGCCAGTATCCGGTCAGGCTCGCCTGGGCCATTACCATCCACAAGAGCCAGGGACTGACATTCGACCGGGCCATAATCGATGCCGGATATGCCTTTTCGCACGGGCAGACCTACGTCGCCCTCAGCAGATGCAGGACTCTCGAGGGTCTTGTCCTCAGTACACCGCTCTCCCGACGGGCCATCATTACGGATGCCGCAGTGGAGGATTTTACAGAGCGGGCCCGCCTCGGCAGACCCGATGAGGCCAGGCTGCGGGAACTGGAGCGGGCATATTTTTGCGAACAGCTTTCCGGTCTGTTCGATTTCCAGCCCCTGCTGACTGCCGGCAGAAGATACGTAAGATTCGCCGACGAGTATTTCCGACGCATCTACCCTCAGGAAATTGCCAGGTACAAGAACACCTTGGTCGATTTCATCGAGAAGGTGGAGGATGTTGCAGGACGGTTCCGGAAGCAATACCTGCGGATGGTCGGCGCTTCAGAGGATTATGCGGCAGATCCTGCCATCCAGGAGAGGATACATGCAGGAGCCGTGTATTTCAAGGAACGGTTGGAGGCTTTTTCAAGCGTCTTTTCCGAAGTCCTGACGGATTCGGACAACAAGGATGCCCGCAAACGACTGAAAGAAAGTTCCGAGGAACTCAAGGCCGGCCTCATGATGAAGCTTGCCCTGCTCGATTTTGTCTCCGCGGACGGATTCGATGTCCGGACTTTCCTGAAGCGGAAAGCCCTGCTGGCCATCGACACCGAACCCGGTTCGAAAAAAAGCCCGAAATCCAAGACCTCCGGGAGTACCTCCGGCTCCAGGAAATCCCGCACCAAAGCAACCCCCGTCGAAATACCGTCAGACATCCTGCATCCCGAACTGTACGAGCAGTTGGTGCTCTGGCGCCGCACCTTAGCCGCCGCCCGGAAAGTCCCCGCCTACGTCATCCTCCAGCAGAAAGCCCTCCTCGGCATAGCCAATCTCCTCCCCACCGACCCCGAAGCCCTCCTAAGCATCCCCTATTTCGGCAAGGCCGGCTTCGACCGCTACGGCGACGCCATCCTCGACATCGTCAGGAAATACTGCCAGACTGCCGGTACGGACTGAAAATTTCCACTCCCTGCTGAAAGACGACAAATTACAATACAGGCAAACTGAAAATCCGCAAATTTGTTTACATTTATCGGACGAAATACTTATAAAGAAAAGAATTATGTTGAAAACAGGAGACAGGATGCCGGATTTCGAGGTCTGCGACCAGGACGGCAACACGGTAACACAGAAGGATTTCGAAGGGAAAAAGATAGTCCTTTATTTTTATCCTAAGGACAGCACGCCGGGATGTACCGCCGAAGCATGCAATCTGAGGGACAATTTCGGGGCTTTGAAGGCTGCCGGATATGAAATCTACGGGGTCAGCAAGGACAGCCAGGCATCGCACGGCCGGTTCATCGGGAAATATTCCCTTCCGTTCACCCTGCTTTCCGACCCTTCTACCGCCATGCTGCAGGCTTTCGGAGCCTGGGGAGAAAAGAAGATGTGCGGAAAGGTTTCTACCGGGACCCTCCGCAAGACATTCATCATCGAGAACGGCATCATCACCCGCATCATCGACAAGGTCGACACCAAAAACCACACTTCGCAGATCCTTGGGTAATTGTAATTTATGGACGACAAGAAACCGAACCGGACAATCCGCATCTTCATATCATCCACATTCAAGGACATGCAGGCAGAACGGGAACTGCTTATGAAAAAGGTATTCCCCCGGCTGCGCCAGATCGCTGTCCGACGCGATGCCGATGTGATTCCCGTAGATTTGCGTTGGGGAATAACCGATGAAGAGGCGGAAAACCGGGAAATTGTCGAATATTGCCTGAAAGAAATTGAAGATTCCAAACCTTTTTTCATAGGAATCATAGGGGAACGATACGGATGGGTTCCGTCGGAAGATGATGTCAATTTTGATAAAAACGGCAGATTCGGCTGGATATATGACGAATTCAGCAAAGGCCGGAGCATAACGGACATCGAAATCAGATACGGGGCGTTATACAATCCATTCGCCGCATCCGTCCATTTTTACATAAAGAACTGTCGGAGCGAAGACCGGATGGAGGAACTGAAAGACGAGATCCGTAAATCAGGGTTTCACTATTCCGGCTACAGTTCTCCCGATGAATTGGCGGAAAAGGTCGAAAACGACTTTATGGTCCATTTGGACGAACTGTTTCCTGAACGCAAGTTGTCCGGATTAGAAAAGATAGAATCCACAATTGCGCAGTGGCGCAGTTCAAAGATGAAAGGGTACATCAGTACGCCCGATGATCTGGACGCAGCGGAAATCCTTGAATCAGAGACGAAATTATGGGCGATTATCGGACCGGCCGGCTCAGGGAAGAGCATCCGACTGTTGAAATTGGCGGAAACGCTTATTGAAAAGCACAATAAGGATGTCATATATTGTCCGTTGGAAATAATGGATTCCCATATGACTGAGTCCGCAAGTGCAGAAGGTACAATTTCCCGCTATATAAAGGGGAAAGAATATGTCAGATTATGGACAGACCACAAATCAACCCTCAGGGTTGATCCGTCTTTCCTGTCGTCAGACTCATTCTCCACAACGACATTAAGCGACATAGCAGGATATTTTCCGAAAGACAACCCGCCGGTAATCGTCCTGGATCAAATAGACATACTGCCGGATCGGGAAGCCGATTTGGACTGGCTGCCGATCGACAAGACGACAATAATCGTAGCTGTCCGGGAGACATCCGCAAAAATCATGGATTCACTGAAACGTAAAGGAGCGAATATCGTCCGGCACGATTATCCTGATACGGATTTCAGAAAAAAACTCATACGCAGCACTTTGGAAAAGTACGGGAAGCATCTGTCCGAGGACCTTCTGTCAAAGATAGCCGATGCTCCTGTATTGAAAAACCTGTCCGCCTTGCATACGCTGACAGACGAGCTGGTCTGCTTCGGGAAACATGAAGACCTGCACCTTTTCATTGAAAACTATACTGCCGCAGAAAATATCCCCGATTTCTATTCCCGGTTCTGGGCACGCATCCATATGGATTTTCCGACGGCAGATCGGACTGTCGGACTGATCGCCCTGTCACAGTACGGAATCAGCGAATATGAACTGCTCGACTTAAGCGGCATAAAGCAATTGGAATGGTCAAGACTGAGGTCGGTTCTTTACAGTATGATAACATCCGACGGGCCAGGGCTGCGGATTACAGACACCGATATAATAAAGTCTGTGCTCTCTTTTTATCATAAAAAGACAGAAGAATGGAGAAATATCCTGTTCGAATACTTCCACAAGCATCCGGATCACGAACGGTCATTGACGGAATGTGCGTACCAGGCTTATATGCTGCGGGACGCAAAAACACTCCATACCTTGCTGCGCCCGGTTCCCGCATTCAGGACATTCGAGGAAAGACAGCCGGATATGCTGAAGGTATACTGGAAATATCTTGATGCCGAAGGCTATGGCATAGCAGAATATCTGGAGGACACTGAAAACGAAAAATACTTTAAGACAATCGGCGACTTCATAAGGGAAACTTCGATTTCCCGTGCCGACGCCGTCCGCTTTTACAAAAGGAGTATCGCTTATTTTGAAAAGGCAAACGATAACGGGGCATATAACAGGGAACTTACCCGCCTGTACATACGGACTGCCCTCCTGCTCCGCGAACAGAAGAAGGAGTACGGCTCATATTTCGAGAAGGCGATGTCCGCGGCAGAGTCTGAAGGAATGCGGGCAACCATAATGATTGACAGGGGAATACAATATATGGATGAATTGAAGTATGAATCGGCTGAAGAATATTTCAGAAAAGCCCTTGCCATCTACAAAAGGCTGTCCGCTGACAACAAGGATTATATCGGAGACGTCGGAAGAGCATGCAATAATCTGCAAAATGCCCTTGATGGGCAAAACAGAATCGATGACGCCATCTCGGCCGGAAAAGAAGCTGTCCGCTATCTGAAACAAGGATATTCAACGGATATCGGATATGGAGAATCCCTGTTCCTTGCATATGCAAACCTGACAGGAAACCTTGAAAGCGCAGGCAGGTACAGGGATGCCTGCACTTTCTGCCGCGAAGCCCTTGAAATGTTCGACAAGACGAATCACCCCGCAAAGCATTTTTTCTTCCTGCAAACATTTGCCGAGTTATCGCTCTTCCTTGAAAATTATGATGAAGCCCTGCACGCAGCAACCGAAGCGGCCGATTATTTCAGGAAGACGTCGGACAACATCAACCTTATGCTTTCTTTGGGCCATATCGGAAGTGTTTACAGACGTTTGGAGGAAAAGGACAAAATGACGGGGGCTTTCACTGAAGCCGTTTCCATCTATAATGACACTGACGTCAAAAGCCTTGGCTACGATGAACTTGTCATCTTCGTGAAGTCATCATATTTTTTGCCGCCTTTCATAGAACGGACAGAGTTCAATCTGTCTTCCGAAGAAAGGGCAAGACGATACTCGATATCGGGCAGGATATACGAAAACCTGCTTTACATAAAAGACAAGTTCCCTGACATTCACGGCATTGACGAACAGTTGATTTCAGAAAGATTGGCAAGAAGCTATTACAACCGGGCTTGTATTCATATGAAGTCGGGTAATACGGACGCCGCACTTGAAATGTTTGACAAAATTCTTGCATTGGACAAAAGCAAAGAATACAGACTCGACACATTCATATCATTGGCAAAGTATTATGATAACATCGGCAATCCTGAAAAAACCAGGCAATGTGCCCATATGGCAATAGATATACTTGTGCCTCTTGTGGAAAGCCGGTACGGGTTCGGACAGCCACCGATGTATCTCTGGAAACGCGAATTGGAAAATATCCTCTCGATTCTCGACAAATCCGGAGAACATATTGAATACGGTTCACTTGTCAAAGGTCCTTCGGTTCCATATTACAGACCTGTCCCATACCGGAAAGGGCGACCCTGCGGTTTCTGCACGAAAGATGATTCCATCTGGTCTTGGAGACGGTTTTGCCTGAAATCCGCGACCGGAGACAGGCTGACGGAAGACATATACTGTGAAATCGGAAATTTTTCATACGGACGTGCCATAGTGGCAATCGCCACAATGGAAATTTCCACTACGCGCAGCAATGTAAGATACGGATTCATCGACATGGACGGAAAAACCGTCATACCGGCAAATTATCTCGCCGCCACGGAGTTTCATTACGGCCGTGCCGCAGTATATGACGGAAAAGAATGGTTCTTTATCAATCCTGACGGGAAACGTATGATTCGGAAGAAAGAAAAAATATTATAATTATGGATAAGACAGAACTGATGCGGGAGGCGATAAGGCTCGCGGAGGAAAATGTAAGGAACGGGGGAGGGCCGTTCGGGGCTGTGATTGCAAAGGACGGGGAGATCGTCGCGACAGGAGTGAACCGTGTAACGCCGGACTGCGACCCGACTGCCCATGCCGAAGTCAGCGCGATAAGGGCCGCGGCACGTAAAACCGGGTCTTTCGACCTGTCGGGATGCGAGATATTTTCGTCCTGCGAACCCTGTCCGATGTGTCTCGGAGCCATATACTGGGCCCATCTGGACAGGCTGTACTACGGGAATGACAAGCACGATGCCGCAGAAATCGGGTTCGACGATGCTTTCATCTATAAGGAACTGTCACTGAATCCATCGGAGCGTATTCTGAAATCCGAACAGCTTCTCCATAATGAAGCCATCCTCGCCTTCCGCCAATGGCAGGCCAAGGATGACAAGGTGGAATACTGATGATTGCAGCTACCTGATAAACAGAAGTTCGCGGTATTTCGGGAGGGTCCACATTCGGTCGTCCACGATGAGTTCGAGCTCGTCGATGTGGGAACGGATCTCGTCGAGCCATGGGAAGACCGTGTCGTGGTAGGCGATGGCCTTTTCCCTCTCGTCGGTGAGCCTGTTGGCGATCTTGCGGGACTCGATCATAGCATCTACATGCTCCTTGATGAGCGCCGTATGGGAAGCGATGGCTTCGATAAGCTCCATATTCCTGACTGTCAGGGCATCCGCTTTCTTTTCAGGGAAGATTTCGTGCATCTTGTACACATTGTCGATAAGCGTACTCTGGTACGTAGTGGCGACAGGGACAATGTGGTTCAGGGCCAGGTCTCCGAGCACGCGGGCCTCGATCTGGATCTTCTTCGTGTAGGTCTCCCACTTGACCTCGTTTCTTGCCTTCAACTCCTTCCTGTTCATTACCCCTGTAGATTCGAACATCCTTATGCTGTCCTCGGACAGGTAATTGTCGTAAATGAGAGGAACGCTCGTTTCGCAGTCGAGGCCTCTGCGCCGGGCCTCCTCTTTCCACTCGTCGCTGTAGCCGTTGCCGTCGAAATGGATCGGCCTGCAGATCCTTATGTACTCCTTTATCACGCCTATGACGGCGGAAAACTTGTCCTCGCCGGCCGCAATCCTTTCGTCCACGACAGACTTGAACTCCTTCAACTGCTCGGCCATGGCTGTGTTGAGTACGATCATTGCGCTGGCACAGTTGGACTCTGAACCGGCTGCCCTGAACTCGAAACGGTTTCCGGTGAATGCGAACGGCGAAGTCCTGTTCCTGTCCGTGTTGTCCACGAGGATTTCCGGAATCTGCGGGATGTCGAGCTTCAGGCCTTTCTTTCCGCCCAACGACTGCAGATCCTCCGGCTCGCTTTCCTCGATATGCTTCAGCACGGCCGAAAGCTGCGAACCAAGGAAACTGGATATGATGGCAGGAGGAGCCTCGTTCGCCCCGAGACGGTGTGCACTGCTCGCGCTCATAATAGAGGCCTTCAGCAGGCCGTTGTGCCGGTAGACCGCCATCAGGGTGTTCACCACGAAGGTGATGAAGCGGAGGTTCCCCTTGAAGTCCTTCCCG